>NZ_AWNK01000012.1 GCF_000469585.1 Chrysiogenes arsenatis DSM 11915 | reverse complement strand
AGCTTCGGTGACAGCTTCGGTTGGAGCTTCGGTGACAGCTTCGGTTGGAGCTTCGGTGACAGCTTCGGTTGGAGCTTCGGTGACAGCTTCGGTTGGAGCTTCGGTGACAGCTTCGGTTGGAGCTTCGGTGACAGCTTCGGTTGGAGCTTCGGTGACAGCTTCGGTTGGAGCTTCGGTGACAGCTTCGGTTGGAGCTTCGGTGACAGCTTCGGTTGGAGCTTCGGTGACAGCTTCGGTTGGAGCTTCGGTGACAGCTTCGGTTGGAGCTTCGGTGACAGCTTCGGTTGGAGCTTCGGTGACAGCTTCGGTTGGAGCTTCGGTGACAGCTTCGGTTGGAGCTTCGGTGACAGCTTCGGTTGGAGCTTCGGTGACAGCTTCGGTTGGAGCTTCGGTGACAGCTTCGGTTGGAGCTTCGGTGACAGCTTCGGTTGGAGCTTCGGTGACAGCTTCGGTTGGAGCTTCGGTGACAGCTTCGGTTGGAGCTTCGGTGACAGCTTCGGTTGGAGCTTCGGTGACAGCTTCGGTTGGAGCTTCGGTGACAGCTTCGGTTGGAGCTTCGGTGACAGCTTCGGTTGGAGCTTCGGTGACAGCTTCGGTTGGAGCTTCGGTGACAGCTTCGGTTGGAGCTTCGGTGACAGCTTCGGTTGGAGCTTCGGTGACAGCTTCGGTTGGAGCTTCGGTGACAGCTTCGGTTGGAGCTTCGGTGACAGCTTCGGTTGGAGCTTCGGTGACAGCTTCGGTTGGAGCTTCGGTGACAGCTTCGGTTGGAGCTTCGGTGACAGCTTCGGTTGGAGCTTCGGTGACAGCTTCGGTTGGAGCTTCGGTGACAGCTTCAGCGGTGACGGGTTCCCCGCCACCTGCTGCTGACGCAGCAGCAAAGCTCGCCGTTCCTTCGTCTGGCGAGCTTTCACCGACTCCAACTTCGTTCAGATCTTCATCTTCGTTACGGCGATCGGTAAAGAGTTGTTCGGTGCCTACAGCACCACGATTATCGATGGCATCAGCAAGATTGCTGTCGAGTTCACCGGCTTCAATAAGAGTATCAAGAATAGAAAGGATTGTTGCATCATCTACTGTTGTAAGGTCGGTGTCGAAAACACCAGCTTCAAAAAAGGATTGATCAAGGCTAAAGGTCGCTGGACCTTCAAGGTCTATTGTCCTTCCGGTCGCTTCAAAAAGCACGCGGGCAAATTCACCGATGGTGAGCAAACCTCCGCTTTCGGAAATAAGATCGCGATCTTTCAGGATCTCTTCTATATCGCCACCTTGGGCAACTAAACCACGAATATCCGAAATAATTGCTATACTTGAAGCCATGGTACACCCCCGAGGATTTTTCTACTCTTATGCTAGATGGGGGTGTAATCAACTACAATTCTACTTTGGTAGTAGTGATGGGATTTTTATGTTTTTTTTATTATCAGCGCCAACGTTAGCCGGTCATTAATGTTCAGTTTGGTGAAAATAGACCCGATGTGTTTTTTTACGGTCGATTCTGCAATCGCAAGCACTTCACCGATCTTTGCGTTGCTCATCCCTTCGGCTACAAGAAGGGCAATTTTTTGTTCCTGAGGTGTCAGATGGGAAAGGATTTGGTTCACGCTCCACTGCGGATTGCTCGGCAACTTAGCGATAATGAATTGCATGAGTTCAGGATAAATCCATACGCTTCCCTGCCCAACAGTTTGAACTATTTGCGCGATAATATGGTGATTCGACAAACTATGACCATACCCACGAACACCTTGCCGGATTAACCAACACCCTTCGGTAAAATCAGGTCGATCACGCAAGGCAATCACTTTGGCAGACGGATAATCGTTCATCAATGCCTGACACCACTCAGCCGCCCCTGCACCGTAGCTATCTAAATGACAGAGAACAATCACTGTAACTTGCGGTGCTGCTTCAATCAACGCCACCATCTCTTGCTCAGTCGCTACGATACGTCCTTCAATACTCGGCACCTGTGCCACTTCTTTGCAGACTGCACGGCTGTGGGAATAAGCAATAACGCGCATGTCATCGCTCCGTAAGTGCGGATTGTTTGGTTTTCAGGATAGGTTTTAAGATATAGTCCATGATCGTTTTTTGGCCGGTTATGATACCCGCTTCCACTGTCATGCCGGGTTTAACGCGCAGCTCAGTTTTAGTCCCGACATGATCATTTTGCGCTCGAACGTGAACCATATACCATTCGTCTCGGCCATTATCGTCTTTAATGGTATCAGGCGATATATAGGAAACTGCGCCTTCAATCCCGCCGTAAATAACAAAATCAAACGCATTAATTTTGAGTTTTGCCATTTGCCCAGGGTAAATAAAGCCTATATCGGATGGTTTTATCTTCAATTCGGCAACAAAATAGTCTGTCTGTGGAACAATTTCCATCAGCGTGCGACCAGCCTGCACTGCGGCTCCGTGTGTTTTCACAGCTATGGTTTTCACCACACCGTCGACAGGAGAAAGCACCATAGTACGACGCACTTTATCTTTAAGTGCAATCAATATTTCATTTAGGCGTTCAATTTCGCCATTCACGCTGGTAAGTTCCTGTTCCGCATCTTTAATAAAACTCAATTGACTTTCACGCATCCCTTTTTCTAACTCACGAATTGACGATTGAATCGTCGGCAGCGATCCATCAATCGCATTCATTTCAGCTTCAAGATCATTATATCGTCGAACTTCTTGCATGAATGCGACGCGCGAAATAATGCCATCTTTGACCAATTGCTGTTTAATCTCCATTTCTTTGCTCAATAAAGTGTAGTTTTCACGGAGTGATCTTTGACGAGAGAGTGCATCTTGCAAATCGTTTTTCCGTTGCTGAAGCCTTTCATTTAGCACTGCCTGCGTTGCTGCCAGCTTTTGTTGATTCGTTCGATAGAGGCTCGCTTCGTACTCCATTGTACTTGGCCGCGACTCAACCACCATCGGATCATTAACCATTGGGACTCCCGCCGCTTCGGCCTTTAGCCGCGCTTGTTTTGCCCTCAGTTCCAGTAAGCGCAGCCAGTTTTTATCGTACTCAGTGGTATGCGTCAGATCGTGAAGTTTAATAATAGGTTGGCTTATAACTACCGTATCACCTTCTTTGACAAGCACTTCTTCGATAATACCCGCGTCAAGGGTGGAAACAGTTGCAATGTTGTCAGAAGTGATAATCTTCCCGCCAGATTTTACCATCTCATCTATCTTGGAAATCGACGCCCACACAAGGGCAAAAATAACAATAAACGCCCACAACCAAAGGACTTTCTGCAATCCACTTGCCGAACGAAGCAACACAGCCGAACTAAACGATGGCATAAAGGCCAAGACGTTCTTATCGTATTTTTTACTGATCATGTTGTCTTCATGGATTTTTTTAAGTTTTTTTGCTTGCGTAATATCATTACTGGCAAGCACAAACCCAATATGCTCACGCTGGTCGTTAAACAGCGGCTGAATAATTGTATCTGTCCAGATAATAATGTCGTGCTTTGATGAGTGTTTGATTTCCCCCTTCCATATGCTTTTTGTGATCCCTGCATCGCGAAATTGCTCTTTGAATTTCCCCATAGCACCTTTATCTATCAGGAAATCGTAAGAGCGATCTATCAGGTCAGAATGGCGATATCCAAAGAGATTACACAAGTTTGTGCTGACGTGTTTAATAATGCCCTGCGTATCGGTAAGCGCCAAAACAACATAATTATCAAGCAATTCACGATTCTGAAACCGGAAGCTCTTTGTCAGTTCTTCATCGCGCAATTTCTGTTCTACTTCAGGCATGAGAAACGTCCCTTCTCAATAAATATTTCACCACCGCGCACGGTAAAAGTTGCAAATGATCTGCTTGCCTACTCATGGATTTCAGGAAACAAGGCGACTTCGGGAACAAAAAGAGTTTTTTCGGGGGTACTGTATTCGCCAGCATCATAATAACTATCTACTAAAAAGCTCCCATTCACTCGTTTGGAAGACCGGAAAATTCGTCCAGCGCTCCAGCTCAACTGTATTGCCCCAGTCTCATCCGTCAGCGCCGCATCCCGAATCAGTTGAAACAAAACCGGCTCGAACGAAAGAGATGCCAAGCTAGGATTCGCGTGGTAGGAGTAATGGCGATACTTAAAATCATCTACAAGTATTGTCCCCTGAAATTTCGCCATTTGTAATTCTACATTTTTTATAGCATTGCCGTAATGCACCAACACCATTTGATCTTCCTCATTCCGTGCAGCAAGCACGTCGAGTCGCTTTTCGACATGAGCGAGCCGATGGCGCAGATCAAGCAGATGAGCTATCTCTGCATCAGAATACGGATGTTTCGGAGCACAGCCTGCCACCACAATTAGTACGGAAAAAATCATTCCAAGCATTATCTTTTTCATGCCTTACGACTCCCACTTTGACAGACCATTTCAGCTGCGTAGTTTTTGAATTATTTCGTCTCGCGAGCCATCCATCACGACAAGCCCTTCGTCCAACACAATAATCCGATCCACAAGCGCCAGAAGCGATGTTTTATGTGTGACCAGAATCATAGTTTTTGTCGCAAGATACGTGCGCATCCGATTGATGAAGAGTTGCTCCGTTGAACTGTCCATCTGATTTGTCGGCTCATCAAGAAGCACCATTGGACTATCAAGCAGCAACGAACGCGCAATAGAAACGCATTGCCGCTGACCACCGGAAAGCAAGGATCCTTTTTCACCAACAGGAATATCGAAACCTTTCGGATGGCGCTGTACAAAGTCCATTACGCCACTTACCTCAGCCACACGAAGAAAGTCCTCGTCATCAGAATGAGGCGCGCGATAAATAATATTTTCTTTGATAGTTCCGGAAAAAAGCAGTGGCTCTTGGGCTACATAGGCAATATTTTTGCGCAACTCGGCAGGGTCAAGTTGTTTAATATCAATGCCATCAATCAAAATAGCCCCTTCATCAGCGTAATACAGCGCAGTGAGCATTTTTTGAATAGTTGATTTCCCTGAGCCTATCTTGCCAAGAACGGCAACTTTTTCGCCAGGCTCGATGGTGAAAGAGACATTTCGCAGTGTCTCTTTCGCACTCCCCGGATACGTAAAACTTACTCCCCGAAAATCAATTTTTCCTCGGTACTCTGGGCGAGCAATGAATTTTTTCCCATGAGGATGCTCGACAGGGAGATTCATCAGATCATCAAGAGCTTTGTACGAGGTTTTCGTGTGCTCCCACGTAGCCAGCAAACTCGCAACCTGCCCCATAGGAGCAATCGTGCGTGACGAAATAATAACTACAGCGATTAACCCGCCCATGGATAAATTCATATCTATAATCATATAGACGCCAAGAATTATAATCAGTACCGTATTAAGTTGAAGCAAAAAAGACGTTATTGTTGTGATAGATGCTGAGATAACTTTCGTATTGATGCTTTTTTCGGCAATATCTGCTGTCGCCTCTTCCCACTTCCACTGCGCATACCCAAGCGAGCCAAGAGCCTTCAGTGTTTCAATTGAAGAAAGGCTCTCGATCAACACACCGTTTTTCGCTGAACCGGCACCATAAGACTCTTTGATACTTTCATTGAGTTTGCCACGAGCATAATGTGTGTACAAGAGAATGAGTATAATCACTGTAATTGGCACCAAAACTACTGAGCCGCCAATGTAGTAGATCACCCACAAAAAGATAACCACGAAGGGGAGATCAATAAGCAACGTAACCGTTGAAGAGGTAAGAAATGAACGGATACTTTCGAATTCTTTGACTATATTCGCGAGCGACCCAATCGAGTTGGGTAATGAGGACATCCGCAAATCCAATATCCGCTCGAATATGATAGATGACGCAATAATATCCGTCTTTTTACCCGCCGTTTCTAGGAAATACGAACGGAGAAACTTCAGTAGCACGTCCACCACATATACTACGCCAATACCGATCGAAAGAACCCAAAGCGTGTCTACTGCGCCGTTCGGTACCACTCGATCATACACATTCATAGTAAAAAGCGGCGTTGCGAGCACAAAAATATTGATCAAAAATGATGCCACTATGACATCACGATAGATTTCTTTGACTATCTTAAATGCCCCCCAGAACCAGTGGTTTTCACGGACACTCTGAATGCCAAGCTCTTTTTCTTCTAATTGAATCTCTTTTTTGAGAAGTATGGAAATGCCGAAGTAGCGCTGCTCAAGTTCGGCCAACGCTACCGTGTTTTCAACATCTGGAAGCTCTGGGAGTATAACTCGTGCATGGGTCATTTCGTCATTGAACCCCAACAAAACACAGGCCGCAACATCATCATCAGAGTGACGGCCGTGAAGCAGCAAAATAGACGGAAGAAGCAACGGATTTATTTCGCGCAATTTTGTTTTGAATATTTTCGTTCTAAATCCCGCCCGAGCAGCAGCACGAGAAAAGAGCGATTTTGAACTTTTTTTTGAAAATAATGTCGGGGTATTCCGCCCCTGTTCTATTGGGAGTCCCGCGACCAACGACTCCTGCGTGTATGGCCGCCCATTAAGCTTGCAGTAGATCACTAAACTATCGAGAACCGGGTCTCCTTTATACTTCCGGAGAATATCCTCGTGAAATTCTGTGTTTTCATGCCCTTTCATGGATGGCTCTCGCCAATTTGTTCAACAAATGGCGCAGTGAAGGAAGATTTGATTTTACTGCGTGCGTGAGAAACCATCAGTTTGTTTGAATCGGTAATGAGTTCTTCTGGGGAACTATTATGATACCCCTCATTAATCGGTTGTAAATGGCGAGAGCGAAGCCACCCATCACCAATCCTCACCCATCCACTATCCTCTTTCCCACCGCACACCTGCTCACCAAAAGTAAACAACCCGACAACGGCACTCCAGCGATCTGGTGCTGCGCGATGATTGAGCTGCTGCGCCGTGACCGTATAACAGGAGTGCTCGAGAGGCACCTTTTCGATGGGTACGGTTTTGCCCTCGCTTTTGCCACCTTGTTGTGTATCTCCAACCGATTTCGGCTCACCGAAAGGCACAGATGATCCCGATGACCAATCAAGAGCAAACCTATTTAAAGAATCACTAAAACCCCTTTGGGAATCCGATACCGGCAGGTTGGCATCTCGCGAAGGCTCTGAAAATCGAGAAACTTCGGTCACATTCTCACCAGCAACCGTACCACCAAAACGGCCTTCATCGCGTACTAATGTGGCTGCAAGCGCCCCTGTCCCTTCAAGTACGCGATATTTTGCCAAAACAGCCTCAAATTCTGCTCGAATAACCATCTTTTGAGCATTAACACTCTCTTCTTCCGCCTCAAGCACGGAGTTTAAGTCAACCGTACCAAGATCAAATTCAGTGAGGGTCGTCCGTAGTACTTGCCCTTTAGAGAAGGCAAAATCTTTGGCAGAGAGGATGTTGCTTTCGCCCATTTCGAGTGTATTCCACGCCAATCTCAACCGATTTTCAATTTGCTGCTCAGTTTGCTGCAAAAGGATTTTTTTCTCTTCCACATAACGGAGCCCCTTTTCACCAAGCGCCTGATCACGCCCACCACGGTAAATATTATAGCGCACCTCTATACCCACACTGAACTCATCGGTAGCAGATCCTACGCTAGGTATTTCATCACCTTGGCGATAACGGCTAATCAGGTCAATTGCAGGTTTCATCCGCTTATCGTCCCGACGGTATTCATAGAGAGCAACACTAATATTATTCAGCGAAACCTTCATGGAGGGATGTTCCAAAAGAGCAATACGAAGCGCGTCATCTAACGAATTCGGCAATGCAGCATAGAAGCGGGGCAAAACAAGCTCATCCGCACTCACCTCTGTCTGCACGAAATCACGAAGCAGTACGAGTGACTCACGAAAATTCTTCCTTTGAACAGTCATATTGACAGTCGCTTCGTTCAGCTTTGCTAGCGATCGCTCCAGCTCTAAACGCGTACCATGACCGGAATCAACCTTGCGTTTTACTTTTTCAAAAATATCTTTATTCACACGCCACGAATCATTTGCAAGCTTCAAAAGTGCTTGTTCCTGCAACACCGTTAGATATGCTTCAACATAGCGCAAAGCTGTCTGATTCGATATCTCTCGCAAATAATACTCGGCTGATACCCGTCGACTCTCCTGTAAACTCCGCTCATATTGGGCGTCGCCGCCATCGTAAAGTGGCTGAGTCAGAATCAATTCCCAATGAGAGGTGTTACGACGATAATCACTGAACGAATTTCCTGAATCTCTAAGCTCCTCTCGTTGCATACGTCCGATAGCATCCAGACGCGGTCGAACAAGAGCACGCGCAGCATCAATATCGCGATCAATAATCACGGTATTATTTTTTCGCACCAACAGATCAGTATTGTTTTCAAGAGCACGCAGAAAACCCTCATGGAGTGTAAACGCCACTGAGGAGGAGACCGCAAGAACGGGAATCAACAACGAAATAATAGAACGCTTTACCAGCATAATCCCACCTATCACGTTCGCAACGTAATGTAAAAACGGCGCCTCGGCAACGTATCTGAGTTCACAAATACAAAAAAAACACATGGAGTGTCAAGGCTTAATATCTCAGTAAACTCACTAAATAATACGATGTTTCCGTTATCGCTCAATGCAGCAAAATATCACACTACCGTCGCCTGACACACCCCCTTGAGCCCTCGACATCACCTCCCATCACTTTCGCAATAGTTTTCCACCATTCCATGAAATTTTGATTGTTTCTCACATTCCCCCCGATTATCATGATCGCCATACATTCGATCACATTAAAAAGGAATTCTCTCCATGAAAAAACTCTTCGGCACCGATGGCATCCGCGGCGAAGCAGGCTGCTTTCCTATGACGGCTGACTTTGTGCTTAAAGTGGGAATGGCCGTCGCCAATTTGTTTAGCGACGGATCACAGAAACGTAAAATCGTTATCGGGAAAGATACCCGCCGCTCTGGATATATGCTCGAAAACTCGCTCGTAGCTGGCATAACCGCTGCTGGTGTTGATGCCGTTTTGCTTGGCCCATTACCAACTCCCGGCATTGCGTATATGACCAAAACCCTCCGTGCCGACGCGGGCATTGTCCTCTCCGCCTCACATAATCCCTATTACGACAACGGTATTAAAATCTTTGATCAGCACGGCTTTAAACTTGATGACGAACTGGAGTTACGCATCGAAAAAAGTCTTCAAGAAGGGATATCCGACGCGTGGATGGCGAAACGTGATCGCCTTGGAAAAGCGAAACGGATAGAAGGGGCGATGGAACGCTATATCGAATACTGCAAAAGCTCGTTCCCGCGTGGCATGACCCTTGAGGGGCTGAAAATCGTTGTCGACTGCGCCAATGGTGCGGCTTATAAAGTGGCTCCCGAAGTATTTCGCGAGCTCCGTGCGGAAGTTATTCCCATCCATTGTTATCCAGATGGAACGAATATCAACAAAGAGTGCGGCGCCACCAATGTCAACAGTTTGGCGCAAGCCGTTGTAGCCTCGAATGCCGACATCGGCATTGCGCTGGATGGTGATGCGGATCGCTTAATTGTGGTCGATCGCTTTGGACAAACCGTAGACGGCGATCAACTGATCGGCATTGCCGCCCATTATTTAAAGCAGCGCGCCGCTCTGCGCGGTGGCGCTGTTGTTACCACGGTTATGAGCAACATTGGCTTAGAGCGCTACCTAGAATCTATCGACCTCAAACTCATCCGCACCAATGTTGGCGACCGCTACGTGCTTGACCGGATGCGCTTTGGCGGCTTTAACCTTGGTGGCGAACAATCGGGACACCTCATTTTCCTGGACTACGCCAATACTGGTGACGGCATCGTCAGTGCGCTGCAGATTCTCGCCATTATGGTTCAGGAAGGGAAAAATATCGATGCCCTCGCCAGCCGCGTGCCGCGCTTCCCGCAAGTGCTCATCAACCGGACGGTATCGAAAAAAACACCGATAGAAGATCTCCCACGCACTACCAAACGGATTGCCGAAATCGACGCCCTCCTTGGCAACAGTGGCCGCACGCTCATCCGCTATTCTGGTACAGAAAATAAAATTCGCGTCATGCTTGAAGGTGACGACCAAACACAAATACAACAATGGGCAGAAGAGCTTGCCGAACTCATTGTCACTGAAATCGGAGCCTGACGCGATGAGCCTTCCCCATCACCCGTACGACAGAATCAAAACCCTTATTGACCGCTTGCTGGCTCCGGACGGATGCCCGTGGGATCGCGAACAGAGCCACCAAACACTCCGCCAATACGTTATTGAAGAAGCATACGAAGTGGTCGACGCCATCGATAGCGGCAGTATGGAGCACCTCAAAGAAGAGTTGGGCGACCTGCTTTTCCAGGTTTTCTTTCACAGTGCGTTTGCGAGCGAGGCAGGACATTTTTCCATCGACGATGTTATTGAGGCCGTTTGCGAAAAGATGGTGCGCCGTCACCCCCATGTTTTTGGCGACGAAACCCTCGACACCGCACAAGCCGTGTTGGATCAATGGAGCGAAATCAAGAAGCAGGAAAAAGGCCATGCTCCGCACAGCGCCCTCGACAGCACACCCCGCGCCCTCCCTGCCCTCAGTAAAGCCTGTAAATTCCAGAAAAAAGCAGCCAAAATAGGCTTTGATTGGCCAAGTGCCGAAGGGGTCTTTGCCAAACTTGATGAAGAAATTGCCGAGATACGCGAAGCCATCGCCGCGCCGCATTTGACGCAAGACGCCATCGAACAGGAAGTTGGCGATCTGCTCTTTACCGTCGTCAATCTAGCGCGCAAACTGGGCGTGGAACCGGAAGTCGCGCTAAACCGAACCAACGGCAAATTTGCACGACGTTTCCGCCATGTAGAAACACAAACAGCCAACGCACCATCCGGTTCGTACTCGCCAGAACAATTGGAACATTTTTGGGAAGAAGCCAAGCAAACAGAAATGTAACGTTCACATCGGTTGCTCAATAACCCCCAGTTCAAGGAGTCCCGCATGAAGCAAATCATGGATCAGCAAGAGATCGAGCACGCCATCACTCGCGTGGCGATGACGATTATCGAAAACCACAAAGAGCTTAGCACCACAATGATTCTGGGAATCCGTACGCGTGGCGAGTACCTCGCGAAACGCCTGACAACTGCCCTAGAGCGACTCTCCGGCATCGCCGTCCCCTGCGGCGTGATGGACATCACGCTCTACCGCGACGATCTTTCCATGGCGAATTCCGCACCCGTTTTTCAAGGAAACAGCATCCCTTTCCCTGTGCAAGGCAAGCGGATCATTCTGGTTGACGACGTTATTTTCACCGCTCGAACACTGCGCAGTGCCATGTATGCCGTTATGGATCAAGGGCGCCCACAGTCTATTGAAGTATTTGCGCTGATTGATCGTGGCCATAATGAACTGCCACTCTATGCTCGCTATAAAGGGAAACACGTCCAAACATCGCGCAGCGAAGAGGTTCTCGTCAAACTCAGCGAATTGGATGGCGAAGATTCCGTCTGGATACACGATCCAAACCAACAGGGAGCATAAAAATGGCATTCACACAAAAGCACATTCTCGGCATGTATCACCTTGAAAAGAGCGACATTATTACCCTACTCGATACCGCGCAAGGCTTTAAAGAGGTCAGCAACCGTGTCATCAAGAAAGTTCCAACCCTGAAAGGGCGGACACAAATCAATATGTTCTTTGAAAACTCGACCCGCACCCGCACCTCGTTTGAAATTGCCGGCAAGCGGCTCAGTGCCGATACCATCAACTTCAGCTCTTCAACTTCTTCGACCACCAAAGGCGAAACGCTGATGGATACCGCCAAGAATATCATGGCGATGAAACCCGACGTCATCGTGGTGCGCCATCAAGTTTCCGGCATCCCCAAACTCCTCGCTGAGAACCTTGACGCCAGCATTATCAACGCAGGCGATGGCGCTCACGAGCACCCATCACAAGCCCTGCTGGATATGTTCACCATCCGCGAACACTTTGGCACCCTCGATGGCCTGAACGTACTCATTGTCGGCGACGTCGCCCATAGCCGTGTCGCGCGTTCAGACCTCATCGGCATGACACGCCTCGGCGCCAATGTTGCGTTCTGCGCCCCGCGCACCATGATGCCACGTCAATTCCATGTACCAGGCATTACGATTTCCTCAGATTTTGAAAAAATGCTCCCCTGGGCCGATGTTGTGATCATGCTGCGGATACAACTGGAGCGGATGCACGGCACACCACTTTTTCCCGGCGTCGAAGAGTATTCTCGTCAGTGGGGGCTCAATAAACGGCGTCTGAATCTAATGCGCAAAGATGCCATCATCCTGCACCCTGGACCCGTCAACCGCGGCGTAGAGCTGGCTCCTGATGTGGCCGACGGTGAGCGCAGCGTTATCCTTGAGCAGGTAGAAAACGGTGTTGCCGTGCGCATGAGCATGCTCTATCACATCCTGCACACACAGGAAGAGGGATGACGCTCCTCAGCGCAGATGAAGTTGACGCCGTCATCACCGCATTAACGGCCACCTATCCCGACGCCCGCCCCGAACTTGACTTTCGCAACCCATACGAACTTATGGTTGCCGTAGTGCTCTCGGCACAGTGCACTGACAAGCGAGTGAACCTGGTAACGCGTGAGCTGTTCGCGCGTTATCCTTGTGTCGACGATTTAGCCGCCGCGCAGTACGACGATGTCGCCGCCATCATCCGCACCTGTGGACTGTTTCAGACGAAAGCGCGCAATATTATTGCCGCCAGCCAAATGGTGCGCGATTCCTTTCAGAGCACCATCCCCATGCAACGGGAACTCCTGATGCAACTCCCGGGCGTAGGGCGCAAAAGCGCCAATGTGATTATCAGTTGCGCCGGAAACGGCAATGCCATCGCCGTCGATACGCATGTATTTCGGGTCAGTAAACGGATTGGATTATCGGATGGAAAAAACGTCTGGCAGGTGGAACAAGACCTCATGCAAGCAACGCCAGAAAACATCTGGTCGCATTTACATCACATCCTTATATTTCATGGACGGCGCTGTTGCGATGCTCGCAAGCCGGAGTGCTTGCGCTGCCCCGTAAACACGACGTGCCGCTGGCCGGAAAAACGACAAGCCGACTAAGCAAATGCTTATCGGCTTTTCCGTTTTTTCCCTGTCAGCGTGCAAGAGTCAGATCAAAGACGTTTACGCTTGCGCGGCACTCGCCAAGGCTAATTTTTTTGCAGCTTGTGCAAGGCGCGAAGTTTTCCGGCTGGCCGTAGACTTCGGAATAACACCTTTGGAAGCGGCTTTTGCAAGCTTCTTCTGGCATGTAACCAGCATTTCCTTCACGACTTCCTGATCACCAGCCACGACGGCCTTCTCAAACTTTTTATTGAAAGTTCTCAGGGTAGTTTTAATGTAGCTGTTGCGTTGCTTGCGCTTGAGTGACTGGCGAATCCGCTTTTTCGCCGAAGCTGTATGAGCCAAGTTGTCCTCCTGTGATATAAATTGACAAGCGGAGCGTATACCACAGAGAAAATCATAAAGTCAAATAGAGTTGTTGTTTCTTTTGTGTCTTCTTTCGCGCTTGCATTCTCCAACCCGATACGATATAAACCCTCGGTTCAAATAAAACGCACACACTCCCTTCTCCCGTGAACGGTTCTTTGAGGAGTGTGGAGGACAAACGGAGGCTTTACATGTCCACGATCACTATGAAACAGTTACTTGAAGCTGGTGTCCACTTCGGCCACCAAACCCGCCGTTGGAACCCGAAAATGAAGAAATACATCTTCGGCGACCGCAATGGTATTCACATCATCGACCTGCAAAAAACCCTTAAACTCTTTCGCAAAGCCTACGACGACGTTCGCCTCGACTCACGCGACGGCGCGCGCTTCCTTTTCGTTGGCACCAAGAAACAAGCGCAGGATGCGATTCGCGAAGAAGCACTCCGTTGCGGCATGTACTTCATCAATCACCGCTGGCTCGGAGGCTTACTTACCAACTTTGGTACGATCAAAACTCGCGTAGCACGCCTCAAGCAGCTTGATGCGCTGGCAGAAGAAAACTATGCTGGCTACTCAAAACTCGAAGGCAGCAAGCTGGAAAAAGAACGCGCCAAACTTGAGCGCAACCTCGGCGGAATCCGCGATATGGAAACGCTGCCAGAAGCAATGATCATTATTGACCCGAAGAACGAACACAACGCTGTCGTTGAAGCTCGTCAGCTTGGTATCAAAACCATCGCCGTTCTTGACAGCAACTGCGACCCAGACCTTATCGATCTCCCAATTCCTGGTAACGATGACGCCATTCGCGCGATCCGTTTAATCTGCTCCAAACTCGCTGACGCTATCCTTGAAGGAAAAAACAAGCTTGACGAGCAAGGTGGCGACATTACTGGCGAAGAGAGCGAATTCATTTCTGAAGAGATCACTGAAGAAGAAGCAGAGGAAGTATAATCATGGCTGAAATTACTGCAGGAATGGTCAAAGATCTGCGCGAAAAAACTGGCGCAGGGATGATGGACTGTAAAAAAGCACTGAATGAAACAAACGGAAATATGGAAGAAGCCGTCGATTACCTCCGCAAAAAAGGTCTTTCGGCAGCTGCGAAAAAAGCAGGCCGTGTCGCAGCAGAAGGAATGGTTGTGGCATACGATGCGAATGGCATCGGCGTTATCGCAGAAATCAATTCCGAAACTGACTTCGTAGCGAAAAACGTTGAATTCCAAAACTTCGCACTTGATATTGCAAAACTCGTTGCTGACAAAGACCCAGCTAGCGTTGAAGAACTGCTCACCCTTATCACTCCTGCCGGAATCCCCGTGCAAGAAGAGCTGAACCACAAAATAGCAAAAATTGGCGAAAACATGTCGATTCGTCGCTTTGTACGCGCCGCAGGCAACCCAGTAGCCACCTACACGCACATGGGCGGCAAAATTGGTGTTGTCGTAAGCCTGCAAGGTGGAAGCGCCGACTTAGCCAAAGATCTCTGCTTGCACGTAGCAGCGGCAAATCCACTCTTCCTTGATCAAAACTCGGTTGACGCGGACTACCTTGCGAAAGAAGAAGAGATTTTCACCGCGAAAGCCGTTGAATCTGGCAAACCCGAAAAAATCATCCCGAACATCGTCAAAGGGCAAGTTGAAAAACTTCTCAAAGACGTGTGCTTGGTGAACCAGACATTTGTCAAAGACCCTGATAAAACAATCAAGCAATTGCTCAGCGAAGCAGGTGCGACATTACTCTCTTTCACCCGTTACCAGCTTGGCGAAGGGATTGAAAAGAAAGAATGCAATTTTGCAGAAGAAGTTATGCAGCAGGTTCAGGGAGCCCGCTAACTCTTAGAAACACAAAAAGCTCAAGGCAACTTGAGCTTTTTTTTTGCAAAAAACCTGAGTGGAAACACTCCTGACACTACCGGAGGAACGAATGGCACACTATGAACGGGTACTGCTGAAAATCAGCGGCGAAGCGTTAATGGGACAACTGGGCTATGGCATTGACCCGACGGTCGCCACCAACATCGCCAAAGAAATAAAAAAAGCACTGAGCCACAATATTCAGATTGCTCTGGTTATTGGCGGCGGGAACATCTTCCGCGGAGTCGCCGCTAGTGCCAAAGGGATGGATCGTTCCACCGCGGACTACATGGGCATGCTCGCCACCATGATCAATGCCCTCGCCATGCAAGACGCACTCGAAAAACTTCACGTACCGACACGTGTCTTGTCGGCCATTGAAATGAACTCCATAGCCGAACCGTACATCCGCCGCCGTGCCGTGCGCCACCTCGAAAAAGGTCGCGTGGTTATTTTCGGCGCGGGAACGGGCAACCCGTACTTTTCGACGGATACCGCTGCCGCACTGCGCGCGAACGAAATCGGCGCGCAAATCATTATGAAAGCAACGTCGGTTGATGGCATCTACGATAGCGACCCCAAAAAGAATCCAGATGCCGTGCGCTTTGACACGATCAGCCACATTGATCTGCTCAAAAAAGAACTCAAAGTGATGGACTCCACCGCAGCGAGTTTATGTATGGACAATCAGATTCCCATTGTGGTATTCAGCCTGAAAGTTGAAGGCAACATTTACCGTGTTTTATGCGGTGAAAAAATCGGGACGATAGTTGAGGGTTAACACATGGTTCAAGATATTTATACCGAGATGAATGACAAAATGACCAAAGCGGTCGAGGCGACCAAGAAAGAATTTACCACGCTGCGTACTGGGCGGGCATCCACGAACATCCTTGACAGCGTGCGGGTCAATTACTACGGCAATCCATCACCTCTCTCACAAATCGGCACCGTAACGGTCAGTGACGCGACAACCCTGCTCATCACCCCGTGGGAATCGAACATCATCGCCGAAGTTGAAAAGGCGATCATGGCAGCCAACCTCGGCCTGACTCCGGGCAATGACGGAAAAACCATCCGCCTCAGCGTGCCACCACTGACCGAAGAACGGCGTAAAGATCTTGCCAAACAGGTAAAGAAATTTGCCGAAGAGGGGAAAGTCGCCATCCGCAACATCCGCCGCCACGGCAATGATCTGGTCAAGGAACTGGAAAAAGATAAAACCATTGCCGAAGATCAGGCCAAAAAAGCCCAAGATGAAATTCAAAAAATTACCGATGGTTACAGCAAGAAAATTGACGATCTCGCAAAAGCCAAAGAGCTGGAGCTGATGAAAGTGTAACCTGACGTTTCAGGAAGAAATTTACTCTCCCCACACGCGATGAAAACCCCGATATGCACCGCTCTCCACCTGAGCGAACACGTCCCTCAGGCTTCGAGAGACCGCAGATTGGGGTTTTTCATCAACCAGTGTGAGCCGTTTTACAGGTAGGAATCATGCGACAACGGATTATTACAGCACTTCTCGCCATCCCTGCGGTGCTGGCGGTCATTTTGTACTCTCCCTTTTACGTTTTTGGCTTTGTCTGCGCACTCGCGGCAAGCATTACCGCGCTCGAATACTTCTCTTTCACCAACACGAAAAGCCTCTACCTCCTTCTTTCTCTCTTTCTGGCAGTATTCATGTTCAGCTTTGGCATCGAACTCGGACTGGCCGTCAGCGTCATCCTCTTCTATTCCAGCATCGCCCTGCGCATGAGCCGTACCAATCCGATTTCCCGTTATATTGTTTCCACGGCACGCTATAGTTTTGCGTTCATGTATATCGGCATCGGCTACAGCGCCATGATCCTGATTCATTCGGTTCATGTCTGGCTCTTTCTGGCACTTCTCTTTACCATCTGGGCAGCCGATAGCTTCGCCTATTTCGGAGGGAAAGCTCTCGGCAAACATCCAATGGCCGCTACCATCAGCCCGAAAAAAACATGGGAAGGCTTTGCCTTCGGTGTGGCGGGGTCTGCGCTTGTGTTTGCGCTGTGGGATCACTATTTCCCCACAGGATTCCCGCTGCCGCTCTTGTGCGGTGCGCTCATTGGTGGCATCAGCGTTCTTGGGGATATGGTAGAATCAGCGATTAAGCGCGATGCAGGAGCCAAAGATTCCGGAACATTACTTGCCGGACATGGTGGCATTTTTGACCGTATGGACAGCCTTATTTTTACGGCACCATTTTTCTACATTGCATCTCAAATCGTACTGTGAGGATTCCATGCAGACACTGGCCATCCTTGGCTCAACAGGATCGATAGGCACGAGCGCCCTAGAAATTGTGGCGCAATACCCTGATCGCTTACAAGTAAGTGCGCTCGCGGCTGGCAATAACCGGGAGCTCCTTCTTCAACAGGCGGCATACTTTCGCCCCGCGCTCATCAGCATCGCCAGTGAAGCCGATGCGCAATGGCTCCGTCAACAAATCGATATCCCTGTCTATAGTGGCGAAAATGGCCTTTTAGAAGTAGCATGCGAACGCGACGCCACCCTTGTCCTTGCGGCACTGGTTGGAAGTGCCGGCATTGCCCCCACCTTGGCCGCGATCAATGAAACCAAAGATATCGCCCTTGCCAATAAAGAAACACTTGTGGCTGGTGGGGCACTGGTGATGCAACGCGCCCAACAGGCTGGTGTAACCATTTTTCCGGTCGACAGTGAACACAGCGCCATTTTTCAGTGCCTCGAAGGGCAGCGGAGTGAAGATGTTTCTCATATCATCCTCACCGCCAGTGGAGGCGCTTTACGCCAATTACCACTGAGCGAACTCGAAAAAGCCACGGTGCATGAGGCGCTCCGCCACCCCAACTGGAATATGGGACGCAAAGTCACTATCGACTCCGCCACGATGATGAACAAAGGGCTGGAACTTATCGAAGCGCGCTGGCTTTTTAACGTTCATCCTGACCAGCTTGACGTGGTTATCCATCCCGAAAGCATCATCCACTCACTGGTGGAATATCGCGATGGTTCATTTTTGGCACACCTTGGCCGCCCATCTATGAAAATACCACTGGCATACGCCTTCTTTCACCCCGAACGCCACCCAGTCGGCGTTGAAAAACTCCGACTGCACGAACTAGCTACCCTGCATTTTGAAGCCCCCGATCTTCAACGCTATCCCTGCTTGCACCTTGCACAGCAGGTCATGCGCCAACCCGACAGCGCAGCGGCAGTGCTAAACAGCGCCAACGAAGTCGCCGTGGACGCGTTCTTGCAAGGCAAGATTACCTTCGTGCGCATTGCACATATTGTGGAGGCGGTTCTTAGCGCCCACCGCCCTACTGCACTCGAATCACTGGAGCACCTAATGAATCTTGACATGCAAAGCCGCCTGGCCGCAGAGGCCGAGGTAACCCGATGAGTCTTTTTGCCGCCCTACTGATACTTGGATTTCTTATTTTCATCCACGAACTTGGACATTTCACCGTTGCCAAGCTGTGTGGTGTCGGCGTGGACGTGTTTTCAATTGGCTTTGGACGGCGCATCTGGGGGAAAAAATTCGGCGAAACCGAATACCAGATATCACTCATCCCCCTTGGCGGGTATGTGAAAATGCAAGGAGAATCACTTGACGGCGACGACCCAAACGCCCCTGTGGCACGAGAAAAATCCTTCGCCCACAAAACCGTCTGGCAGCGCATTGCCATCGTTATAGCGGGGCCAATTGCCAATATCGCCTTGCCAATTATTCTCCTTGCTGCCGTCCACATGAACGGTGTCAACCACCTCAAATCCGTAGTCGGTAACGTGATGGAAAACTCGGCCGCTGCCGAAGCGGGCATGATCGCGGGCGACCGTATTGTAGAGATTGAAGGAAAAAGCGTCACGTGGTGGGATGATCTGGTGAACACCGTGCGCGAACGCCCTGAGCAGCAAACCCGCATTACGGTTGAGCGCAACGGAACATTGCATGACCTCATCGTAACCCCACGCCTGTCACAAAGTAAAAATATTTTCGGCGAAGAGACACCCGTTGGCCTGATCGGCATTGCGTCAGGCAAAGACGTTGTTAAAGTCCATTACGGACCGCTTGATGCGCTCTGGCTCGGCAGTGTGAAAACGTGGGAATTGGTTGTACTCACCGTAACCGGCATTGTAAAAATGATTCAGCAAGTGATTCCGGCCGACAATATCGGCGGCCCGATTATGATCGTACAAGTCGCCGCCGATCAGGTGCAGCACGGCATGAATTCCATTCTCTTTTTTATGGCGCTGATTTCGGTCAACCTCGGCATCCTGAACCTCTTGCCAATACCGATCCTTGACGGTGGGCACCTTATGTTCTACCTCATTGAAGCCCTGACGGGAAAACGCCCGACCATCCGCGTCCGTGAGATTGCCACTCGTATCGGCATGGCGCTGCTAGCCACCCTTATGATCTTTGCCTTTTATAACGACATCAGGCGACTTATTTTCGGAACCGTCCTCCCTGGCAGCGAATGAGCACGAAATGACCGTTCAAATATTCCATTTGCCAAAGGGAAAACTTCTATGCTAAAAAACTCGCACTGAATGGGTTGAAACGAACAGAATCGGTTGAAACGTGAAGTGGGTTCCGCACCCACTTTTTTTATTGAGAGTTTTCGCCAATGGCGCAGGAGTAAAGAAGAGATCATGGAGAAGGAACACATAATCGCCACCGTCACAACACTTGCCGAGCCAATCCTAGCGGATCGCGGCTTAGAGCTCTTTGACATTGAACTTATCAATGCCAGCGGCTGGTATCTTCGCGTCTACATCGACCGCCCAGGTGGCGTCACGCTTGACGATTGCGAAGGGGTCAGTGTTGAACTCAGCAATATTCTCGACGTCGAAGATGTTGTTGGAGTTCGCTATAATTTAGAAGTCTCCAGCCCGGGGATCAATCGAAAAATCAGAGGTGTAGCCGACTTTCAGAGCCACCTTGGCAAGCTCGCACGGGTCAAACTGAGCGAACCGCTTCTGAACACCAAGCTCCACATGGGCTATATCGAGTACGCGAGTGCGGAGCATATTATTTTGAAAGAACGAGATCGCGGCATACCGATCGAAATCCCTGTAACCCAAATAGAAAAAGCCAACCTCGAATATGAGTGGGAGTAACTCCATGCAAAACGATTTTATCAGCTCAATTGAACAACTCTGCCGTGAAAAATCACTCGATAAACTCACGCTTATGGAAGCCATCGAAACCGCCGTTATCGCCGCATTAAAGCGGAAATATTCGCAAGAAAGCATTATCCATTTTTCGATTAACGAAGAGACGGGCGCGTTTGATGTTTTTTTTGAAAAAGTTATCGTCGGCAATGTCCGCGATCGCCACCTTGAAATATCGGCAGCGGACGCCGCTAAAATCGACGAGGACTTGCGCGTTGGCCAGACCATCAAAGTTCCCGCCAATGTCCACGCCATTGGGCGCATTACTGCGCAAACCGCGAAACAAATTATTCTTCAGAAAATTCGTGACGTGGAAAAGTCACAGGCTTTTGACGACTACTCCAACCGCATCGGACAGCTTATTTTGTGCACCGTTGACCGCGTAGAGAACAACCGCGTCATCCTGAACCTTGGCGAATGCGACGGCGTTATGACCGTTAAGGACTACCTTGAAAACGAACATTTTCGAGCCGGACAGATGATCAAAGCCGTCATCCGCGACGTGGAACATAACCGTCGTGGCGGCATCCGCGTTTACCTGAGCCGCACGAACGAAGAATTCCTCTGTCGTCTTTTCGAAGAGGAAGTCCCGGAAGTATCATCTGGGGCTGTCTCAATCAAAGCTGCTGCCCGTGAAGCAGGCTCGCGCAGTAAAATTGCCGTCCGCGCGAACCGCGACAACATGGATCCAATTGGTGCCTGCGTTGGGGTCAGAGGGAGCCGTGTCGGTGCTGTTGTCGAAGAAATTGGTGGCGAAAAAATCGACATTATCCAGTGGTTCCCCGAGCCCGCCATGTTTATCCGCAACGCACTGAGCCCCGCAAAAGTGATTAAAATTGACATCTATGACGATGAAAACGCCGCCATTGTTGTTGTACCACAAGACCAACTCTCACTCGCCATTGGCAAGCGAGGGCAAAATGCACGACTGGCAGCGAAGCTGACAAACTGGAAAATCGACATTTACTCAGAAGAGGAATATGACGAAAAATATGGCACTGAAGAAGAGTTTTATGACGAAGACGGATACGAAGATGAAGCCCCGCAAGCCGGGGATGAGTGAGGACTGATTGAAGCAAGCGGAACGCACCTGCATTGTCTGCCGTGAAAAGCATGAAAAAAGTACTTTTGTTCGCCTTTGCCTCGCCCCAACGGGTGAGCTGGTATGGGATTTACGGCATAAACTTCCCGGACGCGGAGCTTCGCTTTGCCTGAACTGGAACTGTCTCAGAAAAGGGATACAGCACAAAAAAATCACCACCGCCTTACGCACCACAGAGATTGCACCCTATCAAGAGCGGGAAAAAATCGCAGAACTGATGCAATTGACTAAAACAACTCTTCTCAATTATGTTAAGATTGGAATCAAGGCTGGAAAGGCTTTTTCCGGTTACACCAAGGTGATGCAGGTATTGACTCGCGAACGGGTTTCGCTGGTTTTGCTCGCAAGAGATATCTCACCATCGCGGAGACGAAATATACTGACGTTTGTCCACGATCGTAACCTTAAGTTAATTAACATTTTCCAGCAAAGTGAGCTTGGAGAATTATTCCAAGCTGACGACAGGAGTTGCGTTGTCATTTGCGACGCAGGGATAGCCGAATCGATGAATTATTTTTTAGAACTATACAGAATTTTGGAAGAAGGTAGTGCTACATGGCAAAACTGAGAGTTCACGAACTTGCCAAGGAACTGGGTACCAGTTCAAAGGAGATCATGCAAGGGCTTCAGGATATTGGCGTTGACGTTTCATCGGCCCTCGCAACGGTCGAAGCTGGTGATGCGGCCAAACTGAAGCAGAAGCAATCATCTCCTGGCAAAACCCGTGCAGCCGGACACACCGAAGCAGCTCCTAAAACAGCTCAAACGGCGCCGGAACCGCAAGCGGCCGAACAGACGACCCCCAAGTCTTCACCTAAACCCGCGGCACCTGCTGAACAGTCGGCGAACCCTCAGGAGCAGCGCATTGCGAAAGACGAGCTACCGGCGCCTCGTCCTGCCGTCGGAGATGGCCAAGAACCACAACGGCCACGCCGCGAATTTACTCCGAACAGTCAAACAAGCGACGGCGCGACTCGCCCGCAGGGCGATCGTCCCGCGCCAGGGCAACAACCACGCCGCCGCCCAACACGCGAATTCAGCTTTACGCGCGACGGCGAAGCGCGCCCAGTGCGTAGCGATGCGCCACAACCACGTCCAGCTGGCGAACCTCGCCCCGCAGGCGGCGCGGATCGTACAGACAGACCACGCCTTGAACGTCGCCCAGTGGATGCAGACCGTCCAGATAGACCACGCCTTGAGCGCAAAGACCCTTCTGCGGCTCCTGCGGGTGATCGTCCTGACCGCCCGCGTCTCGATCGTGAACGGCCTAAACTTGACCGTTCTGGTCGCCCCGGCATTGGCATGGGAGGCGGCGGTGGCGGCCAAGGTGGACAAGGGCAACGCCCACCATTTGGTGGCGGCGGTGGAGGCCAATTCCAGGATAAGGATGCACCACGCCAAGACAACCGTCAGCGGACGATGCGCCCCAAACCAACCGACGACTCCGCGGTACCAGCGCCAGAACTTGACGTTGCGAACCGCAAAAAAGATAAAATTAAAGACAAACAAAAGTTTATCAAAAAAGAAGATGCTACTGGGCCCAAGGCAACTGCCAAAAAACCAGAAACCTCTGATGCTATCCCCAAGAAAATTCGTACCGCTGGCGGCTGGAAAATTGACGCCTACGATATCGAACGTGTTGGCGGCGGCAAAAAAAGAAAACGCCGCGAAGGGCGGAATCTCAAGAACGTCTCGACTATCGAGTCGAATAAGCAAGTCAAAATTATTGTGCACGAAGCGATCAGCGTTGCCGACTTCGCCAAAGCTGTCTCCAAGAAAGCCACTGAAATTGTTGCGAAACTTGTTGGGTACGGCGTTATGGCGAACATCAACCAAGTTATTGATGCGGAAACCGCAGAATTACTGGCAAGTGAATATGGCGCCATTATTGAAGTGCGCAAACTTGACCATGAGCACCTGCTTGATGTCCTAGAAGACAACGAAACCAACCTGATCCAACGCCCGCCCGTCGTCACCATTATGGGACACGTCGACCACGGAAAAACGAGCTTGCTCGATAAAATCCGCTCTTCTGGGGTTGCCGACCGCGAAGCTGGCGGGATCACACAGCACATCGGTGCGTATAACGTCGACGTTGGCGATGGCCGCCGCATTGCGTTCCTTGATACGCCTGGCCATGAAGCGTTCACCCAGATGCGGGCACGCGGAGCGAAAGTGACTGACATTGTCATCCTCGTTGTCGCCGCCGATGACGGAGTTATGCCGCAAACACGCGAAGCCATCGCCCACTCAAAAGCGGCGGGGGTACCAATCATCGTAGCGGTCAACAAAATTGACAAACCTGATGCGAAGCCTGAGCGCGTGAAGCAAGAATTGGCTGAATTTGAACTTCTCTCAGAAGACTGGGGTGGCACGACGATTTTCTCGCACGTTTCTGCCAAGACGGGCGAAGGGATTCCTGAGCTACTCGAAATGGTATTACTGCAAGCGGACGTGCTCGAACTCCAAGCCAACCCTGAGCGGGAAGCACGCGGTACAGTTATTGAATCTCGTCTTGATAAACGCCGTGGCGCCGTGTCGACTATCCTTGTTCAAAACGGGACACTGCGCAAAGGTGACATTTTGGTCGCCGGAACCTGCTATGGCAGAGTCCGCGCCATGTTTGATGAGCACGGAAAAGCGATTATCGAAGCAGGCCCTTCAACCCCAGTTGAAGTACTCGGCCTCACTGGAGTCCCTGACGCTGGTGATATGGCAGCAGTAGTCTCTGACGAAAAAATTGCGCGCCAGATTTGCTCAAGCCGTGAAGATAAATCCAAAGCGGCTACCATTGCCAGCAAGTCGAAAATGACACTCGACGATCTCTTTACGCAAATTCAAGATGGCGAAGCCAAAGAACTTGGCGTCATCATCAAAGCCGACGTGCATGGCTCTGCCGAAGCACTGGCCAGTTCGCTGGAAAAACTTTCGACACCGAAAATCAAACTTGTCGTGCTTCATAAAGGCGCGGGCGGGATTACCGAAACCGATATTAACCTTGCTTCAGCCTCAAATGCCATCGTCATTGGCTTTAACGTCCGCCCTGAACCAAAAGCGCAGGATCTGGCACAACGTGACGGGGTAGAAGTGAAAACCTACTCCATCATCTATGAAGTGGTTGACGACATTAAAAAGGCGATGGAAGGGATGCTCGACAAAAAGATTGTCGAAAAAATTACCGGCCACGTTGAAGTGCGTGAGACCTTCCGTGTGCCGAAACTTGGCACCATTGCTGGTGGTTACGTCACCGATGGCGACGTCAACCGCAACTCACATGTTCGCTTGGTACGCGACAACATCGTGGTATATACCGGCAAACTCGCTTCGCTGAAACGCTTCAAAGATGACGTTAAAGAAGTGCGGACGAACTACGAATGCGGACTTGGCTTGGAAAAATTTGACGACATTCAGGTCGGAGATATACTCGAAGTCTTCATTCTTGAAGAAATCGTTCAGAAACTCAACGGCGAATAACACTGGCTTTTGCTTCCCTGCTGGACACAAACATCAAAAAGCTCAGAGATCCGCTTTGCTCACACCAAAGCGGCATTCTGGGCTTTTTTACCAAGACCCCTTTACCGCTACGACTATAGGTACTCATGTCACGAAAAATCATTATTAACCGCAAAGAGTATGAAACACGCGTTGCGTACCTTGAAAACGATGAACTGGTCGAACTTTTCATCGAGCGCAAACAAGAAAGCTCTCTCGTCGGGAATATCTATAAAGGTGTTGTCACCAAGGTGCTACCGGGAATGCAGGCCGCTTTTGTTGATATCGGGCTTGAAAAAGCCGCCTTCCTGTATGTTGCCGATATCGAAGGCGCGAATGACGACTTTTCCCATCTGATCGACGGAGTCAACCGCGACCCAGAACACAGCAGCACGGTCGAACTCCCGTGCATCGACGAGCTCGTCAAAGTGGGCGATCAGCTCTTAGTACAAATATCAAAAGAACCCATCTCCACCAAAGGGGCGCGCATTACCACCTATGTTACGCTCCCTGGACGCCATTTAGTACTCATGCCCACCATCAATCATGTCGGCATTTCACGACGCATTGAGCGTGAACACGAACGCGAACGACTCCGTACGATCTTAGAAGCCATGCGCCCAGCGGGCGTGGGGATGATCGCACGTACGGTTGCAGAAAATAAAAACGCTGACGATCTACGCGCCGATCTTGACTTTCTGAGCGGTCTCTGGAAAACCATTACACAAAAAAATGGCGGTTCGGTGAAAGCGCCCGCGTTGCTGTATCAGGATCTTGACCTCACCTTTAAAACGATGCGCGACTTATTTACGCGCGAAGTCGATAGCCTGATTGTCGATGATGAAGGGGAATACAACCGCGCACGAGAATTTGCCGCCCGCCTCTTGCCTCACCTTCACGACCGCATTGAACACTATCGCGGCAAAGAACCTATTTTTGATGCGTTCAACATTGAAGTGGAAGTCGCAAAAATCTACAGCCGCAAAGTCTGGTTGAAGTCAGGTGGCTATATCGTCATCGATCAAGGCGAAGCACTTACAGCGGTTGATGTCAATACCGGTCGCTATGTCGGCAAGAAAAACCTTGAAGATACCCTGTTACAGACCAACCTTGAAGCGGCTAAAGAAATCGCCTATCAATTACGACTGCGCAATATCGGCGGCATCATTATCATCGACTTCATCGACATGGAAGACGAAGAAAACCGTCAGCGAGTGGTGCAAGCGCTCGAGCATTCCCTTAAAATCGACCGCGCGAAAACAAATGTCTTACCATTTAGCGAGCTGGGACTGGTAGAAATGACCCGCAAGCGGGTGCGTGACAGTCTAGGACGAATTTTGTGCGAACCATGCCACTATTGCGAAGGGAAAGGCTTTATTAAATCGCCCCATACCGTCTGCTATGAGATTTTCCGCGAAATCCGCCGTATCAGCGGAGTGTATCGCGGCAAAAAACTCTATGTCGAAGCGTACTCCGACATCGCTGATATCCTGTTTTCCGAGGCCGCCGACTACGTCGAAACGTTGGAAAATGACTGCGATGTTAAATTAGTCATTAAATCAAACAATCACTTCCACCAAGAGCATTACGAAATAGTGCCGCTGTAATACCCGAAAGGAGACCACCGTATGCCATCATTCGACGTCGTCAGTCAACTTGACCTTCAGGAACTTGACAATGCTATTAACATTACGCAAAAAGGGCTTGCCACCCGCTACGACTTTCGAGGTTCAAAAACAGAGATCACATTTGATAAAAAAGGAAAAAAAATCACGCTGCTGACCGAGGACGACATGAAAATGACCGCCATTCGTGACATGATGATCAGCAGCCTAATTAAGCGGAAAATCGAACCCAAATGTCTGGAGTTCGGGGAAATTCAAGCCGCTTCTGGCGGGATGATTCGTAAAGTTGTTACCCTGCGAGAGGGGATTGACAAAGAATCCGCCAAAAAAATCGTCAAGATCATCAAAGATGCAAACCTGAAAGTCCAAGCCGCCATCATGGACGACCAAGTGCGCGTAACTGGGAAAAAAATTGATGATCTGCAAGAAGTTATTGCCCTTTTGCGCACCACTGACTTACCTGTTGCGCTGCAATTTATCAACATGAAGAGCTAACACACGCTATGGACTTTTTCTCACCCGAAATCTTTCTTTGGACGCTGGCAATTGTCGGTGTCGCGGCACTCATACACGGGGCACTCGGCATCGGCTTTCCCATGGTTGGAACGCCACTGATTGCGCTGCTTACCGATGTCCAGACTGCCATCCTCGTGACACTAATCCCCAATATTGCTATCAATATTATCAGCATCCGCAATGGCGGCAACTGGCGAAGCAATGTTTCGCGACACTGGCTCCTCCCGCTCACCATGGTTATCGGCAGCGCCCTAGGCACCCTGCTCCTCGTACACTACAACTCGAACACCTTCCGCCTCATTTTGGCTGGTGCCCTTTTCTTCTACCTTTTCACGGTGTTTTTTCCCGGTCGCATCTCATGGTCGTTTATCAGGAAATTTCCCCGCAGTAGCATGGTAGGGTTTGGGCTCTTTGGCGGAACACTGGGCGGCGCCGTGAATGTGAGCGGACCAATTATCCTACTCTATCTTTTAGAAAGTGGTTTGACCACTGTTGCAATGATCCAAGTGCTGAACCTCAGCTTCCTAGCGGGCAAACTCATTCAAACCATAACATTCGGTGCACTGGGAAAGCTGAGCTTTGATCTGCTGACTATTTCCGCACCACTCTTGCTCGTTGCTATCGGTGGAGTGACCTACGGACAAAAAGTGCGGAGCCGTTTTTCTGCCACTGTTTATAGAAAAGCACTCTACTGCCTACTCGGCATTGTGGCCTGCATGCTACTCGGTCAATTCATTATTTCAAACTGATTTTTGTTCTCCGTTTCTTGGGACAAATGTTGACAAACTGCGTCATGATTCGGGCGTTTTACTCAACGTCCAACAGTACCATTAAACCCGCTCTCTGTGCATATCAGGGCAGTATCCTTACCTTTGTGTAAATTACGCTTGTTTTTATCTGAGTGTGTGCCATATATACTCGCGTTAGAACAGCTTTATGGAAGTGATTTCTGATTCCAAAGAAAAAAAGGAGAAACGCATGGGAATGAAGAAGTTTTTTAAGACAGCGGTTGTTGCTGTCGGTGTTGTGGCTCTTGCCGCATCAATGGCATGGAGTAATCCAGCAAAGAAGAACTGGCCACGCACATTGGTTATCGGTTCAGCATCAATTGGTGGAACCTACTACGTGTATGGCAGTGGTTGGGCGCAGATCATCGAAAAAGTTACTGGCATCCCTACAAGTGTAGAAGTTACCGGCGGTCCAAACCACAACATGATGCTTACCAACAAGGGCGATCTCGACCTTGGCATGGTCACCATGGGACCAGCCTTTGAAGCATGGAATGGTCTTGAAAACTGGACGAACGGCGTGAAGCACCGCGAAGTTCGCGCTATCTTCCCAATGTACAACACCTATTCGCAGTGGTGGGCAACGGTTGATTCTGGAATCAAAACCCTTGCTGACCTCGAAGGGAAGCGCGTTGGCGTTGGACCACAGGGCGGCACTGCCGGCACCTTCCACCCACGCATTCTGAGCCTGCTTGGCATTAAAGCAACCGTACGTCACGCTGGCATCAGCGACCTTGTTGGACAACACATGGACGGGCAGCTTGAAGCCAACAGCTTTGCAGCAGGCCTTCCGGTTGGCGCCGTACTCGAAATGTCCAACCAGCGCAAGATCGTCATGTTCGGTGTTGATGGCGCAGCCCGCGAAAAAGTCGTAAAAGAGTACCCTTACTTTGCTCCAGCAACCATTCCGGCTTCTGCGTATGACTTCTTGCAGAACGATGTAGAAACTATCGGCATCTGGAATATGGCTATTGCCAGCAAAAAGCTCCCTGATGACC
The DNA here is from genome assembly GCF_000469585.1 of Chrysiogenes arsenatis DSM 11915. NCBI lineage: Bacteria > Pseudomonadati > Chrysiogenota > Chrysiogenia > Chrysiogenales > Chrysiogenaceae > Chrysiogenes > Chrysiogenes arsenatis. The sequence continues at coordinate 31,869 of NZ_AWNK01000012.1, read as the reverse complement.
TCGTGTATGAAATCGTAAAAGGTGTTTTTGAGAACCATGGACAACTCGTAAATGCACACTCTGCTGCCAAGGAAACTGAAGCAGAAGCCGTGACGAAAAACACATGGATGTGGATGCACCCTGGTGCCATCCGCTACTATGAAGAAAAAGGTATTGCACTTCACCCAGACGTGTACCCACCTGAGTACAAAAAACAGTAAGTATTACTTCGACCGACAAAAGAGTGTCTTGGAAAGCATTCCCGCCCGAACTTGCGGCGGGGGTGCTTTTTTTGAGACACATTTCAGAGGAATGTGAGGACTCCATATATGACGAATTCAGAAAAAGGTAAAGGATTCGAGGCCGCCCAAGAGCGACTAAAACTTGAAATCGATGAAGACATCGAGCTCAATGCGTTGCGCGATCCACAGAACATGCTGGGAAAAGCTATCGCCCTTGCGGCGGTGCTCATTTCCGTTTTTCATATTTATAGCCTTGTATTTTACCCGATTGACCCATGGGTTTTCCGTATCCTTCACGTTATGACACTTTCCACTCTTGGCTTCCTGCTTTTCCCCGGCTGGTCAAGTGCTTGTAAACAAAAACCACATGTTATCGACTGGTTAATGGTAATCGCCAGTATCGTTGTCGGGGTTTACATCATCCAAGACTATCAGGCAATGATGTTCCGCATGGGAGTTATGCCAACAACTCTTGACTTCTACATGTGTATCGTCGGCACCTTCCTTGTGCTTGATATGGCACGTCGCGTCAGCGGCTGGTCGCTGGTGATCCTTTGCCTTGTGTTTATTGGCTACTCGTTCCTTGGCCCATTCCTGCCCGGCATGCTCTACCACCGCGGCTACAGCATGGAACGCTTCTTTACCTATATCTACAGCCTAGACGGCGTATTCAGTGTCCCCACTGATATCTCCTCAAAATACATTATCATCTTCATTATTTTCAGTGCCTTCCTGACCGTCTCTGGCGTAGGGAAGTTCTTTGTAGAATGGGCGTTCTCTGTTAGTGGACACCTCCGCGGTGGTCCCGCCAAGGTTGCTGTACTGGCCAGTGCCCTTATGGGAACCATCAATGGAACCTCTGCCGGAAACGCGGTAGCGACAGGTTCACTGACCATCCCACTGATGAAAAAGGTTGGCTACAATCCGCGTTTTGCTGCTGCAACCGAAGCCGTTGCCTCTGCTGGCGGGCAAATCATGCCTCCCGTCATGGGCGCCGGGGTCTTTATTATGGCCGAAATGACGGGCATTAAGTACACCACCATCATGATGGCGGGCATTCTTCCCGCAATACTCTACTTTGCTTCTACCTACTTCATGGTTGACAAGGAAGCCAGCAAACTAAACCTCCTCGGTGTTCCGCGTCACCTGCTGCCACCGCTCGGCGATGTTATGCGGCGCATGTATATGTTCCTCCCGATCGTCATCCTTTTCGGAATGCTCATGATGGGGGTATCGGTTATCCGTTCTGGTTTCTATGCTATCATCGCAGCGTTCCTGATCAGTTGGGTGAATAAAGAAAACCGTATGGGCTTCGGTAAGGTGTATAAAGCACTTGAAACCGGTGCTAAAGGGAGTATTCAGTTGATGGGCGTGTGTGCTGCGGCCGGGATTATCATGGGTGTCATCGCCCTGACTGGTATCGGCCTCAAGTTCTCTTCATTGCTCCTCGGCATTGCTGGCACCAGTGAATTTCTCGCTATGTTCTTTGCAATGTGTATCGCCATTGTCCTTGGAATGGGGATGCCAACAACGGCCGCCTATGCCGTAGCAGCATCTGTCGTCGCTCCTGGGTTGATTAGCATGGGGATTGAGCCCTTAATCGCCCACTTCTTTGTCTTCTACTTTGCCTGCGTATCGGCCATCACGCCGCCAGTTGCCCTTGCGTCTTATGCCGCTTCGGCTATCAGTGGATCGGATCCGATGAAAACCGGCTACACCTCGTTCCGGCTTGGAATCGCCGCCTACATCGTTCCTTTTATGTTCTTCTATGCGCCAGATCTGCTCCTCAACGGCGAGCTGCTGGATAAGATGGGTCATACGTACATTGATGTTATTCTCCGCTTCGCCACCGCCATGTTGGGTATTTTTGCTCTCTCTTCAGCTGTCCAGTCATGGTTCTTCGGCCATGTCGTTCGCTGGAAACAGGCAGTGCTCTTCATTACCGCCTTTGCCTTGGTTTCGCCGGATCACATGACCGACGTCATCGGTTTAGCGGTACTGATTGCTCTCTACTTCACGCAACGCAAGAAAAAAGACGCTCCTCCAGCGCCAGCACCTGCGTAGCATTCATTCTATCTTTTCAAGAAAAGCGTCTTGGTAACCCCAGGGCGCTTTTTGTTTTTTACTTTTCCCTTGTTTCTCCATCTTTTTCCCTGCTACTCTGTGATGCAGATATTAGTGTGGTGTGGGGTCACACGTAACAGGGGGATGATATGCATGACAACGATCGTTTTGTTGAGAGTACGAATCTTATTCTCTCTATTTCGCACGCTATAGATTTAATCGATCCAATCTTCCTTGATCACCATCAGAGAGTAACGTTCCTTGCGCTCTCCATTGCCGAAGCAATGGAGATCCATCCGGTTGACCAACAACACCTTTTTATCGCATCATCACTGCACGATATTGGCAGTTTGAATCTTGCATCAAGGCTTGCCACCCTTCAATTTGACTATACACCAGCAGGTGAACGGCATGCCGAAACAGGCTACTACATGCTGTCGTTCTTTGAGCCGTTCCAGCGCGCAGCAACCATTGTCCGCTACCACCACCATCCATGGACGACAAAAACACCTGAAATGCCGCTTGAAAGCGCTATTCTCCATTTAGCCGACCGCGTTGACATCATGCTTCGTGAGTACCCCGACCCGATGCGATCACTCGCAACCATCCGCGAACGGGTACTACGCGAAGCAGTGCGCATATTCCCACGCGAGCTCTGCCTCACATTTGCCGATCTTGCAAAACGCGAATACTTTTGGTTTGATGCCCTTTCACAGCATACCGAATTTCTCCTGCGTCAAAAAGCACAGCCCATGAGCCTTGAATTTTCTATGGACATGATGCTGCAGTTTTCCGCTATGATTAGCCGCGTCATCGACTTCCGCAGTGCCTTTACCGCCAACCACTCACGCGGAGTCGCTGTAGTTGCCGAACAACTTGGTGAACGGCTCGGCTTTTCCAAACACGAACAAGCCCAGCTCCGCATCGCGGGGCACTTTCATGATCTCGGTAAGCTCGCTATCCCCATTACGATTCTAGAAAAACCCGAACCGCTCGAAGCAGAAGAATATAACCTTGTGCAATCACATACCTACCATACCTATCGCATCCTAGAGCCACTCCGTCAACTACAGACGGTCAACCAATGGGCCTCGCTGCATCACGAAAAACTCGACGGTACGGGCTATCCATTCCACTTAACCAAAGAACAATTACCACTCGGCTCGCGTATTCTCAGTGTGGCTGATGTCTTTGTTGCACTTACCGAAGACCGCCCCTATCGCCGTGGTATGGAGAAAAAAGACGTTCGGCACATGCTTCAACAAATGGTAAGCGATGATCATCTTGATCGACCAATTGTGGCAGCTCTCGAGCAAGAGTACGAACCCATCAACCAAAAACGCGTCGCTGAACAAAATGCCGAAATGGATGAATTTAGACACTACAACGCAACACGCACTGTCAACATGTAACAAGAAAACGCATGATAAACCTTGACTTTGTCTCACTCTTCACTATCGCCCTTGTGGGCGGCTTCGGACATTGCGTAGGAATGTGCGGCGGAATTGTTATCGCGTACAGCGGTGCTAAAATCGATGAAAGCTCAGGAAAACTCCGGCAAATACCCGCACACCTCGCCTACGGGTTCGGGCGTGTCAGCACTTACGCACTGATCGGCGCCCTCTTTGGCGCACTCGGCAGTGTACTAGCGTTTACGAATACCGCACGCGGAATACTGCTCATGCTCGCTGGCGTTACCATGATTGCAGCCGGATTTAGCCTTGCCGGAAAAATCCCTTTCTTGCAAAAGCTCGAACATTCATTGTCACATACCACGTGGTATCGCGCATGGATTACTGAACTTATCCATGGCAAAAGCTTGGGTAGTTTTTTTGCGTTAGGCATGGCGAATGGGTTGCTGCCATGTGGTTTTGTCTACTTTTTTGCCATTACAGCAGCGGCGACCGCTCACCCAATCTGGGGAGCGCTGGTGATGATCACCTTTGGAATTGCCACCATTCCGCCGCTCTTACTACTTGGCACTTTTGTCGGGCTTATCAAACAAACACGCTTGCGCACATGGATGATGCGCGTCGCCATGATGCTAGTCATTATCTACGGAATATTTACGATTTCGAAAGGGTATCAATTCCTTGTCGGTGAGCACCAACCCCAACACGGAGTGGCGCACGAAAGTTGCAATTAGCACCGCAGCTACGCCATACATTTTGCCAACAGAGAACCAGCCCACACCTTAACTATTTAGAAAATCCTGCATAATTGGCGTTAGTTTGGGGTACTCCACCAAAAAGCCATCGTGCCCGACATCTGATTCCATAGCATAATAGGTCACATCTTTTCCCTGCTTCACCAGCGAATGGCACAATTTTTCGCTTTCTGCAATCGGGAACAAGATATCGCTGGTAATACCAACAATCAATACACGCGCGTTGAGTATCCCTAATGCTTCGTGGTACGAGCGCTCCAGGCCGACATCAAACAGATCCATCGCTTTGGTAATATAGAGATAGGCATTCGCATCAAACCGTTTAGAAAAATTGTACCCGTTGTAATTCAGGTACGATTCCACCTGAAACTCCCCGAAAAAATCGTAGAAACCATCTGTTTTCTTAAAATCACGTCCGAATTTTCGGTTCATCGAGTCATAGCTTAAATATGAAATATGCCCCATCATCCGCGCAATGGCCAAGCCATCAATCGGCCCCGCACCATCGGGATAATTGCCATTTTTCCAATTCGGATCACGCATAATAGCTTGCCGACCAACCTTATTAAACGCTAACGCCTGCGCCGAAATTCGCCCTGTAGCACCAATAACAACGATCCGCTCCATCCGGTTGGGATAACTTATCCCCCACTGCAGCGCCTGCATACCGCCAAGCGAGCCACCGACCACAGCATACAGGCGGCGGATACCAAAGCACTGACTCAAAAATAACCGTTGCGCATGCACCATGTCGGCAATCGTTACCACAGGAAATTGCGTATTGTACTGTCGTCCCGTTAAAGGATTTATACTGCGTGGCCCCGTCGTACCATCGCATCCGCCAATAATATTCGTGCAAATAACAAAATAGCGTTCGGTGTCAATACATTTCCCTGGCCCGATAACATCATCCCACCATCCTGGCTTATTGTCTGACTCATGATGGTAAAAAGCAGCGTGCGCATTCCCCGTCAGTGCGTGACAAATAAGGATAGCATTCGACTTCTCTTCATTCAGCGAGCCATAGGTTTCATACGCCAGCGTAACCGCCGGTAAAATCCGCCCTGATTGCAGAAAAAGTCCTTTTTCGCCAAGGTGTAACGTGAACGATCTGGTGTGAACAACCATTTTATCCATGTCAGCATTTCTCCTTACAAGCAATAAAAAATCCGCACCTGAGATCAGGAGCGGATGCTGTGGAGACATACCGTGCTGACCCCATCTTTCGCTTCGCACTGGAAGCGCGGGAATTAGCACCTTTTCCCGAAGGATTGGTTGCTGTAGCTTCGTCGGGCCCGTCCCTCAGCTACTCTTGATGAAGATTGCTTGCACGTTATAACAGCCGATGCGTGCAACGTCAACCACCGATTTTACTTGTCGCAGGACTCATTTTCACTTACTCTTGCGCCATTTTTTAGTGGTTCGTTGGGGTGTACGCCTCATAAATAAATTTTTCAAGGAGCTTCTATGTCACATCTCGTCGGTATTATTATGGGGTCAGACAACGATATGGACATTATGAAAGAAGCGGTGCTGCAACTGCGCGAGTTCGGCATACGTTCTGAGGTCATCGTCTGTTCGGCACACCGCACCCCTGATCGCACGGCAGAATGGGCAAAAAGCGCTCGCTCACGTGGATTCAGAGCGATTATTGCTGGTGCCGGTGCGGCGGCACACTTAGCCGGTGTGCTCAGTTCAAAAACGACCCTCCCCATCATTGGCGTGCCCATTGACTCCAGCTGCCTTAAAGGCCTTGATGCCCTCCTTTCCACTGTGCAGATGCCAGCAGGCATTCCAGTTGGCACAATGGCAATCGGTAAAGCAGGCGCGAAAAATGCTGCTATTTATGCCGCACAAATGATCGGTGTTTTTGACGAAGAGGTCGCCACGAAACTCGAAGCATTCAAGGCAGATATGGCGAAAAAAGTTCTCGAAAAATCGGCTAAAGTTGAAGCAGAGTGGAATATATAACGTGAATCAGCCAGTAGTATTCGTTTTCAGTCAAATCCTTGAGCTTGTCCGTGCCGTGAAAGGGGAGCAGGTTCTCTGCTTCCCGACGGAAACCACCTATGGCATTGGTGGATTGGCCGTGAGCGAGTCCGCTACGCGCCGTATTTTTGCCATTAAAGGGCGCCAATACGACCAACCGCTGCCGGTAATTTGCGGATCATGGGAACAGGTCGAACGTTGCGTTATAATCGAACCGTACCAACGCCCACTGCTGGAAGCCTTCTGGCCAGGACCGCTTACGGCAGTGCTCCCGGCTCGCATCCCTTTTCCGGCTGGTGTTGTCGACGCACAGGGGAATATTGCGGTGCGGATCACTGGGCATGCTCTTTTGCGTGCTCTTGTGAAACATACCGGCCCTATCAGCGCTACCAGCGCCAATCAAAGTGGACAACCTGCTGCCACCAGCGCGGTTGCCTGCCTGCCACTGGCGGTTGATGCCGTGCTTCATGACGACGACAGTACACAAACCACCCCTTCCACCATTATCACGTGGCAAGAGGGGCGAGTTGTGATTCTCCGCGAAGGCGCTCTGAACAAGCACCGTCTCGAACAATTCATCGCATCTGCGACGACATGAATACCATCGCCACGCCAGTGTGTCGCTTCCGTCGCAACGATTCACTTGTTGAACGTTTCGGCTTTTGGGAACCTGACCGCATTACCCCTGCTGTAGGCAGCCTCTTCTATGGATTGATGGCAGAACCCCACACGCACCACAGTGACGAGGTCACACTCCTGCCCGCTCTGGCACCACAAAACATCCTATTGCTCGACGAACAACATCAGCCAAAGCTCCAAAAAAGCTTTGCGAATCTGACCACCGCCAACCGCGTGAAGGCAGAGACGCCTGCGACGGTGCACGCGGCGATTATCTGTGGCGGAAAGTGTGGCGTTGGGTCTTCGTTAGATTTCTCCCTGTTTGCTTGGACGTGGTGTTGCGATCTCGAATTTGATGGGCGCGTTCAAATGTGCGCCCGCTCGTTCTTGCTTGGATGTACGCTCTTCCCAATAATAGCAGGTAAAAATATCGCCGTAGGCATCGCTGACAACGCCTCGGCTCATGGCTCAATTTCCCACGAAACTATTATGCCGATTCTTGTTCATCTGGTACGCCACCACACCTTTTTTCCGGGCGATATGGTAGCGTTCCCGCTCTTTCGAACCCTCCTAACACCGCACACGACGCGTTGGTGTGCTGGAGAACACCAATGGCCCGCCATTTAAAAATCATTGGCATATCCTGCTCGCTTCTTCTCACCATAAGCATCGCGGTCGCATTTGGTGGCTGGCACTGGTTACAAACGCAATGGGATACTCCTGCGGTCACTACAGAAAGCATACTCGAAATACCACGCGGAACCTCTGTTCGCGATATTGGCCGCCAACTGCAAACGCTGGATATCGCACCGTATCACTGGCTCTACCCTGTGCTCGTCCGCTTAGAAAACCTGCCACCCAAAAGCGGCGAATATCTGCTGACACCAGATGCCAGCCTGCGCGACATCGCTAACATATTGCACCGTGGCGTTTCCGTCTTGCATGCCATCACTATCCCAGAGGGTTCAAACTGGAAACAGATTCGCACGATCATCAACGAAAATACCCTTTTAGATATGGCGCTTTTTGAAAAATTACTCGCGGAATTCATCGCCGCGCAACCAGCGCTCGATACGTTTGAGGGAGCCGTCTATCCAGAAACCTATTTATTCGCCAAAGTGAATGGAGAGCAAGAGTTGATGCGGCAGATTCAGGCAAAAACAACAGCCATGCTGGCGCAATTTCCTACGCCTGAGGCGGCTCGTGAAGGGTTGATCCTCGCCTCTATCATCGAAAAAGAGGCAGGCAATCGAGAAGAGATGCCGCTCATTGCTTCGGTGTTTTACAACCGCATCAAACGGGGAATGCGATTGCAATCCGATCCAACGGTCATTTACGGCATGTTTGATTCCTATGACGGCACGCTGCTGCGCGGTCACCTACAAACCGATACGCCACATAACACCTATACGCGCAATGGCTTGCCACCAACGCCTATCTGCTCGCCTTCCGCCGCAGCCATCAACGCCGTGCTACTTCCAGCACAAACGAACTATATCTTTTTTGTTGCGGACGGACGCGGGGGACATGCCTTCAGTGCAACACTTCAGGAACACAACAGGTATGTCCAGCAATACCGTGCACTGATGCGCAACCGATAATAGGAAGAGAACATCTACGCTTCAATCAATGCTCTCACACAAACCCCAGCTCTTTTAAACTCACTTCGCCCTGCGGCGAGATAATAATGTGATCGAGGAACTGTATCCCGAGCAACTCTCCCCCTTTGCGCAGCCGTTCGGTGATAGCTTTGTCTTCGTTGCTGGGATCTAATGATCCTGATGGGTGGTTGTGTGCGGCAATAATACTTGCCGCACGGTCGCACAAAGCATCCGCAAACACTTCACGCGGATGAACTAAGCTGGCATTCAGCGTTCCGATAGTAATCACACGCCTTTCAATCAGACAACCCGCCCCATCAAGGGTGAGCACCACAAAATACTCCTGCTTTTTATGGCGGTACTCTTCAAGCAATGGAACCACATCGCGGTAAGAAGCAATGCGCGCACCACGCGCCGCATACAGCCGCCGCCCCATTTCCAGTGCCGCCATGAGCTGGCACGCTTTGGCCGCACCAATACCAGCGACACCCTGCAAATCATCCAGCGATAACGCTTGACGATGTTGCAACATCAGTGCCTCAACTCGCTTACCGATGCTCAGAATATCGCAACCACGGGTGCCACTCCCAAGGATAACGGCGACGAGTTCTGCGGTTGAAAGCGATTCGGCACCGCGACTTTCAAGTTTTTCTCGTGGCTTATCCTGTGATTCCATTATGCTGATTTTCATGTAGGATCCTTTTCGTCATCATCAAGCATACGGTACTTTGGCCCTTCCACGTCATCAAACTGTCCGGAACGGAGCGCGGCTAAAAACACCAGCCACGCTCCGAGTCCGAGCACTAAGCTAATTACAATCAGAATAAGCACCGAAGTCATACCGGCTACTCCACGACGTACAGGTTCTGTTCGATGGTAAAGGGGACGGTTTCAGGCTGAAGCGTGGCGATGACTTGCCATGCGCCTGGGTAGGGGAAATCTGGCTGAACCCGAAAGCGCCCATCTTCCAGCGTAACAACAAACTCCTGCCGCTCCTGATGGCGATGAACGGCAACTACTTGGATATGCGCGGTAGTGATAGGAGCAACCGAGCCATCAGGCTGCATGAAACGGATGTCCACTATCGTCTGCCCACGTTGCAACGGCGCAGGAACATCGACCATCATGGCCCAGCCATGTCGCTCACGTTCGACCAAGGCACGATCCCACGCTAATGCGGCGTCGTATGGTTTGGCAACAACGGTTCCGTCAAAATATCGTACCCCGAACCATGCACTGGAAAACACGGCAGCCAGTGCGAAAAAAATAACCGCATACAGAGAATATTTCATGTAGCCCATGAGTATTAGTTCCTTTCAGGAAGTCGGAAGTTCAGGGTTTGCGAAGCGGTGTGCTTGCGAGCGGCATTGGTTACAGAAAGCACAATTGGTATCAATACCCGTCTCTCCTCTAGCGGTGCCTTCAGCGCCATCATAACGGCAATTTCTTGCATTGCCCCACCGCCTAACGTCAGCAAGCTTGGGGCGCGGAGTTCAGCAGGATATTCACTATGCACAGCCAAGGTGAACTCCTGTGTGTCGCGTTGTTTATTTTTTACTTTGATAAAATAGGCATTCACCACATCTTCGCCAATCTGCGTTGGTGGGTACAAGTAATGCGGACGGACGATAACCTCGAATGATGTTCGGGCTGCGCCCATCCATATCAATATGGCCAACAAGACCAGTGACACTCCGCTGAGCACAAGGACACTGGGACGCCAGAATGACCCCTGAGAGCCACGCGCCACACCGAAGCGGTAATCGATGAGAGTCTTTTTCTCCAATCGACGCATCACATCACGACATTCGTCGATACATTCTGCACAATTGATGCAGGCGGAAACCACGCCAGCACGAATGTCGATGCCAACCGGACAAGTTTTTACGCAACGATGACACTTGATGCAATCACCCTCTCGCTCGGCATCAAATGCAATCACCAGCGTTGTATCGTCAAACAAAACCCCTTGCAGCTTTGCATACGGACAAATTGTGGTACAAAAACTGTGACGCACCAGAGTAAAATGGAGGAGGAAAAAACTACTCAGGGTGATCCAAAATCCCCACACCACGGCACCAAGTTCCCCATGCCACAGCTGCCCGAAAAAGTCGTACGGCGAGACAAAGTACCAGATAAGATTGGCGCTCGTAAGCACCGCCACAATAACCAGATGCGAGTACGCCACCGCTATGCCCACCAATGACAGAGAACCGGGATGATCAAGCGAACGGGTAACGTCAATAAACACCGTCTGTGGACAGACCCAGCCGCACCACACTCGACCAAGCGCCACCGTAACGGCAAAAAACACCGCCACGCAAAACAAGAGAGCGACAACCAGAAAAAAGAACTCTTCGAGGGCATACGCTCTCCCGAATGCCAACAAGGTGAGTGTTGGGATATCAAAGCGAAAAGCGCTTTCCCCGTCAATCAGCACGAAAGGGAGCGTAAAGATAACTACCGCCTGAAACCACCGTGCATAGCGACGCCACGTACGGTATGGCGTTAATTCACTCATCGCCGTCTTGCATCATACGGTACTTTGGCTCTTCAATGTGATCGCGATGTTTTTTTTGATAGGTGTGAATGGTAATCACAATCAACACAACAACGAGTGCAATACCAAACAACAAATACCACAAGGTTCCTGTTTCCATACATCCTTCCAATGCAAAGCGTCTCCCACTCTGCGAGTGAGAGACGCTTGCGAATACTTACTTTTGAATACTTTCTTGGTAGGCCTTATCTTGGCTCCAACCACTAATAATTGGCGTATATGCCGCAACATAGTAGATGCCAAACACTATCAACCCAAGATAGAGCACAACCCACCCGATCGGCAGTTTACGTGCTGTTTCATGCGCTTCAAACGTTTCAAAATCATCAAATTCTTCGTGTGTATCTGGTGTCGATGCCATACGTGAACCTCCTCATTGTTACTGCTGGCGTAGCGTTTTCAGGTATTCAACAACAGACCAGATTTTATCTTTGGTCAGTTGTTCGCCGTAGCGAGGCATCAGAAAGCCCATACCACGGCCACCTTGAGCAATAATCACAAAGCTCATCCGGTCTTCCAGATTCATCTGAGCATGAGCGATAAGCGATGGCGCGTAGTAATCATTCGCCTGTACCCCTTGTGCCTGATCGCCGTGACACCCAGCACACAATGCAATAAAGACGTTACGCCCTGCCGCAGCGGCCGAGGCATTGCCATCAAGCGGGCTCACTGATTCGATGTCGTCAAGATTTAACTGACCACTTTTCTTCACACCACCCGTTACGGCAGCTCCTGTCACCTGCAAGTACGCGATAATCGCATCCATTTCTGTCTTCTGAGAGAGCGCTTCAATTTCAGCCTCCGTGAAGGGAAAGCCAAGCCCCTGCATGCCACGACGCGTAGCATTTGCTTTTACCATACGATCAGCCATAAAGGCATACGCTGGCATGTTTGAATCGGCGTAAAACGTCCGAGGATTGGCCATATGTGCCACGTGCCACGTGTCAGAATATTTACCACCAATGCGCGCCAAATCAGGGCCTGTCCGCTTTGAGCCCCATAAGAAAGGATAATCGTACGCGAATTCGCCTGCTTTCGAGTACTCTCCATAGCGCATGACTTCAGTTTTCAGTGGCCGGACGGTCTGCGTGTGACAGTTTACACACCCTTCACGCTGATAGATATCACGCCCCGCAAGTTCCAGCGCGGTAAATGGCTGGAGGTTAGCGAGCTTAGGGTTCATCCCTTCTGTAAACATAGGGTAGAAAACCGTCGCAACGGTTCCGATTAACACGGTAACCGTGGCAACAAGCGTGAACAGTACGGACTTTGAGTAGAATCCATTTTTATCTGCTGACATGTTTCCCCTCCTCTACGCTTTCACGGTTTGCGGACGCTGAAGACTCCCGCGTCGCATCGTCATGTATATGTTGTAGAGGAAAAGCAGCATCCCGACCACAAAGATAAGTCCGCCTAAGGTCCGGATCTGCCAATACGGATAGCTGGCGCTCACACTCTCCATAAAGGTGTACTGTAAGCTCCCATCAGGATTGGTTGCTTTCCACATTGCCCCTTGCATAATCCCTGCTATCCACATGGAAATAGAGAAAATCAACTGACCGACTAACACCAACCAGAACTGGACGTTCGCTAGCCGTTCACTGTAGATCTCCGTATGGTATATTTTCGGAATGACGTAGTAGATCGATGCCACGATAATCATCGTAACCCAACCCATAGTACCCATGTGCACGTGCCCTGGCACCCAATCGGTATAGTGAATCAGCGAACTTATCACACGAATGCCCTGCGATGGCCCCTGCACCGTTTGCAATGCATAAAATGTCACGCCAACGAGGAAAAACTTGGTCAGATAGTTTGTCCGCATCTTCGACCAATCCTGATCAACCGTGTAGAAGGTATTAAAAACCGATCCCCACGAAGGCGCGATTAAGAAGAGGGTAAACGCAATAGCTAATGTCTGAATCCAATCGGGGACTGGCGTATACACAAGGTGGTGCGCTCCAGTCCACAGATAAGCAAAAATCAACGACCAGAATGCGACGATAGACAGCCGATGCGAATAAATCGGCAACCCAGTCGATTTCGGCAAGAAGTAGTACAGCATAGCCAAAATCGGCGTTGTAAAGAGGAAACCAACCGCGTTGTGGCCATACCACCACTGCACGTTGGCACTATTAACACCGGCAAAGAGATGATACGACTTCATAAGCCCCGTTGGAATCGCAAGGTTATTGACGATATAGAGGATGGCCACCGTCACAACCGTGGCAATAATAAACCACAACGAAATATACATTTGTGGCTCTTTACGGGTAAATATAGTTCCCATAATATTGATAGCAAAGATAACCCATAATACAACGATTGCAATGTCGAACGGCCACTCAAATTCGGCATACTCCAGCGATTGCGTGTAGCCCAAAAGCAAAGAACCGCAGGCCAACAATATCCCTACGTTGAAAAGATACAGGTGGAAACGGGCAAGCTTCGGGAACAGCAATGGCCGTTTACACAAACGGACGGTAAGGTAATAAAAAAGACCAAACTCCGCCCCAATGCCAAGACCGTACGCAAGCACATTCGTGTGGAATGCCCGCATCCGGCCAAACGCAAGTTCTGGGGTAAAATTGTGCATTGGTGACCACATCTGGATTGAGATCAATAGACCGGCCAGCAGCCCTATAACTGCCCAGAAACAGGCCGAAACAATGAACCCTTTGACGGTTTCGTTGTCATACCGATAATCATTCATGAATACCTCCAGCTCAACTCATTTCACTTACTTGGCGTGTAATTTCTCTAAATCCTTCTCCAAAAAGACCAACTGACTCATTTTCTCTGCCTGGAATTGCCGAATAACGTCACCCTGAAGCTCTTTTAGAAACCGTGAAATCCGACACAGAGGCTGGAGTTCGCATTTCTCTTCGGCATCATTACAACTGTTAATAGAGCTTTGGTTATCCATAGCAACCATAATATCGTAAATACTCAACGTTTCTGGGTCAGCACTGAGCATCACGCCACCAGCTTTCCCTGTCTTTGCTTCTACGATATCCCCACGCTTGAGTTGTTGAATGATTTTAATTACGATTGGCTTACTTAAAAACAATCGATCGCAGATATCAAAAATTTTAACGCGCTCCCCTTTCCGTCCAGCCAGATACGCCACAATTCGAATCGCATAATCGGTTTCACGCCGGATAAGACTTGCCATTTATGACCTCCTTGGTAATGAAGAAATAAAACAACTTTTTCTACGTGTCAAGCGAATCATTCGAAAAAATTCACATGCCAAGCGTAGAAATTCTGCCACAAAAAAAGGCTGAGCAAAAGAGCATCAGCCTGCATATTTACTTATCTTACTGAGAAACATATCATGGCCACGTTGCGCTAACGTGTCAGTTAACGAACACTTTCTGATACGTGCGCATATCTTCAAGCGCCCAGCCCGTCCCCTTGACAACACTGGTTAAAGGGTCGTCCGCCACAATGACATTTAAGCCTGTCGCGCGTGAAATAAGCACGTCCAAATTGCGCAAGAGAGCACCACCACCCGTCAGAACGATACCGTGATCGGCAATATCAGCAATCAATTCTGGGCTTGTCTTGTCAAGAGCCCGCTTGATAGCATCGACGATAGCGTTTACCGGCTCAATAATCGCTGCACGGACTTCCACACTACTCAGCTCTACAGAACCAGGGATCCCCGTTGTCAGATTCCGCCCCTTGACCATGTATGAAATTTCATGCTCCAGCTTGTAGGCGCTTCCAATTGCAAACTTGATGTTTTCCGCCAGATTTTCGCCAATCAGCATATTATATTCAGTACGCAAGTAGCGCATGATGGATTCATTCAATTCATCGCCCGCCACACGGACACTTTCAGAATACGCGATTCCCCCAAGACTAATAACGGCAACTTCCGTCGTACCGCCACCAATATCGACGACCATGTTCCCAATCGGCTCGCTAATCGGCAATCCGGCACCAATCGCCGCCGCCATCGGCTCTTCAATCAAATAGCACGAGCGCGCGCCAGACTGCTCCGCGGCATCGATTACCGCTTTTTTCTCAACCGACGTAATCCCGGCTGGCACACATATGATCATCCGTGGGTTGATCAAGTGCACGCGGTTATACACCGCCTCAATCATTTTGCGCATCATCTTGTTCGTAATCTCAAAGTCAGCAATAACCCCATCTTTTAGCGGACGAATAACACGAATATCCTGATTTGCCCGGCCAAGCATTTTCTTGGCATCATTCCCCCAAGCGATAACATTATTGCTCGACTTATCGATCGCAACAACGCTCGCCTCATTCAGGACAATCCCTTTCCCTTTATGGTAAATAAGAGAGTTGGCCGTCCCAAGGTCCATCGCTAAATCTTTTGAAAACACTCCAAAGAGAAAATCAAACATAGATACGCCTTTGTTCAAGAATGTTTATCGCAAACGTGCAATTTTTGACACACGCCTTAATCCGAAGTCAACACTTTTTATACAAGGCAGTTGCACCATACCATGTGCCTACTGCTGAGACTGCTGTAATTGCTGGCGTTCGCGAATAACACTCACCCGCTCGCCCCCGACTCCCCAATTATCCATATCGACCTCATCAATCACCACTACCGTCGTAGCAGGATTTTTCCCTAAAGTATCAACTAACAGTTGCGTTACCCCACGAATCAACTCCTCTTTTTTGGCGACCGTTAATCCTTCTTTCGTTACCTTAATGTTGACATACGGCATAAATCGCTCCTTTTTCTCGCAATCTAGTTTAATGAGCCACAGGGTGCCACACGTTTTCCGACACACCACGCATAACATTTATAACGCGCGCCAGCATAAACAAGGCATCCGATAGGCGGTTAAGATACACCGCCACCCGTTGAATCTGTATCCGATACGCACCCTCTGGCAACGCATCCAACAATTGACAAACACCTCGCTCGGTACGGCGGCATACGGTACGCGCCAGATGTGCTAGCGCTGCACTCGAATCTCCCCCTGGCAGAACAAAGCTCTTTAGTTCCGGTAATTCGCCTTGCCATATGTCAATCTGCTCCTCAAGTTGCCGTACCTGCTCTTCACGCAGCGGAGCCAGACGCTCAATGAGTGGCGAACCCGGCAGCAGTGCCAACCACGCGCCCATCTGGAAGAGATCCGCTTGCACGCCAAGGAGAAACTCTCGTTCCGTACCCGTCGTCAGCGAAGCATGGAGCATACCAACAAGCGAATTCAGTTCATCCAACTCACCATACACAACGATATGCGGATGATACTTGGAAACCCTTTCGCCGCCCAAGAGCGCAGTAGTGCCGCTATCACCTGTCTTCGTATAGACCTTCACGCTAGGCGCCTCCAACAAGGCCAAAGATAGCGTTCAGATCAGCCGGATGCGCAATAACGTACAATGTCGTTTGGCCCATTTTTGACGTATGCGGTCTGTCGCCATCTTGCAAACCAAGTTTTTTCCAGATATCACCCGTGGCGTCTAAAAGCACCAAATGCTCGATCCCTTGATAGTCGACTAAATCTTTCATGATCGGTTGCAACTTTTCCTGTGCCGCATCAAGTTGATCAAACCGGACGAAAGCAGGTTGCAGCGCTGCATGTAACGTCGCACGCAATGTTTCGCCCCACTTTTCTTCTTCGGCTGCGGTGCCGATAATCCCAGCAGTCACCTGTACTTTGCTCAAAAGACGGATAGGATCTCCAACCTGAGCGGTGCCAGGACGAGTGACCACGCCAAAGATCCCTTCGCGTGGCATCACACAATCGCCAGCTTGGTAATAAATCGCACAGCGATGATGACACACCTTCCCTTTTTGCGACAAAGTCAGCGTCAGCTCTTCACCTATTTGGATTCTATCCCCAAGCGCCAGCGCGGTAAGATCAAGTCCTGTTGTCGTGATATTTTCGGCAAAATCTCCGCTTTTAACGTCCAGCCCTTTTTCCACCATAGTGTCAATCGACTCTTGTGCAAGCAAACTTACTTGACGGTGCCATTTTCCGGCATGGGCATCGCCCTCAATTCCGTGATTTTCCAGAAATTTCGCCATCGGAACATTATGCTTGCGAACCCCTTTGGTGGTACTAACCGAAAGTGCGTGAATATTCATCCGTATTACTCCTTCAGTGAGGCATGTATTTATGGATGATATACCATGCAAAGCTTGATGATGAATAACGATTTTTCTCCAGAGAAAATTCCTATTTTAGACCAGAATCCTGCTATAATCACACAAAAATCCTAACGAGGCTCCTATGAACCGTGAAGAGTTAATGGAAGAACTTTTTGATTTAGCAGAAGATATCGCGGAGGAACATCCCATTCCTGCTGGCATTTTGTACACCTTGTGTGGCTGCATGGATGAAGGGAGCGAAGCTGACCTCGCATCCGTTGTCAACATTTACGTCCAAGAGAAAGTACTGCAACAGGATCGTCATCAGGAAGAGTAAGACGCTCAATGCTCGCGGGGGCGCAGTTCTCCAGACACAAGCTTCTGGTAAAACTGATCGACTTTCGCTTCCAGCGCAGAGCGATCTTTGGAATTATCAATGCAATAATCGGCGTAGCGCATACGACGGTGCAATGGCATTTGCGAACGGATTGCCTCCATTGCGGCTTGTGCTGTGACACCATCACGCTGCATGAGCCGCTCAACCTGAATCGGCACTTCACAATACACCACCACGACAATGTCCATCTGCGCGTAGCTGCCTGATTCAATGAGTAAGGCCGCGTCGTAGACGACGTGAGGGGAGTGCTCTTGCAACTCCGCAATACGTTGGTTACGCCGCTCGATAATACGCGGAAGCAAAATATCGTCGAGTTGTTTTTTTTGTTCAGGTTGCGAAAAAATCTCCTGCCGGAGTTTTTTTCTATCAAGCATCCCATCTGGCAGTAAAATATTCGCACCAAAATGGGCGACAATTTCCCGAAGCACCGCGCTACCTGGTGTGACCACTTCGCGCGCGACAACATCGGCATCCACGACAGGCAACCCTCTTTGCTGCAAAAGATGACTGACGGTTGATTTTCCGCTGGCAATACCACCCGTGAGCCCAATCAACATACGTTCACCACTTACCGATACGGCTGCGCCATTGGAGGAACAGAACCAAAACTTGGCACCGGCATTCCGCCTGGACCCGCTGGAATAGTCGGCACGGTATGTTCATACACGTACCCATCGGGAGCCGCCATTGGATGGCCACCAGTATACCCCGGAGGCATAATAATCATCCCGCCAGTATTGGCACCATGAGGAGACGACATCGCCATCCGCTGTCCATGTGAGGGCGGAGCGATCATACTATTCTGATGCATGTACCCACCATGAGCCGGAGCCATCGAACGGGTTGAGCTATGGCAGGCATAGCAGTCAGAATTATTCGCTTCCATCATCCGTTCACGCGAATAATTCCGGTTGACATATTTTTTTGTTTCCACGGTCGTCACGTAGGTGTCCGTTTCCGGATAGTAGCTAAAGACGTAGCACCCCTGAAGCAGCGATGCCGCCAGCACAACGCCTATCCACCGTAAACTTCTCATTATTGGCTCCTTTTTTATGCGACTCTCGTTTGCTAAAAAATAAATTCGGCGTGATCACGCCCAGTCATTCGCGCCGAAAGGGTTTTCCCTGTGCTGGTATTTTTCAGGGTGATAGTTTCGCCACGATAGCCATTGGACTGAGCAATCGCGCTCATAGCAATAGTAACGCCAGCATTACGGTACACAACTTTCACCACATCGCCACGTTTCACAATATGGTCACGTCGCAGATCGCCAATGCGCACCACATTCCCTGGGCTCAGCGGACGCGTAGCCACCACGTGGTCGTCAAAAACCATTTGGTCGATATCAAGCGCCTGCCGCTGAAAACGGGCATCGGCCACATCTTCGACAAAGTCGTCGCGAGTCACGACTTCGCCACGCTCAAACGACCGGACAGGCAGATACACCACCCGCCGCTGCAACACCGTCACACGAACTTCCAAATGATTCCCCTGCTCATCGCGAACGTCGAGCATGGAAACGCCACTGCGGTTAATGTAGCCAGAAACGCTAAGCCGCTTGCCACGCAATACACTGTCGTCGCGATACTGCATCCGTTCAATCCCAGCGAGCAAACCAAGCTCCTGCTGCACGTACTGTTCGATAATATCCTTAATCACGCCCACGTGTTTTTGTGAAGGCACCGTAGGGATTGACACTTGCTGAGTTGGTGTTTGCTGGGCATCAAGCACTTGCAACACCGGAAAACTGGCCCACGAAGAGATCGCCACAAAAAATATAATTCCAAAAGAGAGAACCCATTTCATAGCATCACCCCTTACCGTTTCAGGTTGGTGGCGGTTTGCAACATTTCGTCACCGGTAATAATCGCTTTCGAATTGATCTCATACGCCCGTTGACCGGTAATCATATTGACCATTTCTTCGACCAGTTGCACGTTACTCATTTCCAAATACCCCTGCGCGATAGCGCCAAGGCTTTCCTGGCCAGGAACACCAACCAGCGGCGCACCGGAAGCCGCCGATTCTTTGTAGAAGTTACTTCCTATAGAGTGCAAACCAGCAGGGTTGATAAAGCGTGCTGTGGTTATTTGACCCAGATCGGCAGGGTCAACTTCACCCGCAATTTTTGCGGTTACCGTTCCATCCTGACCGATAAAAATCTGTTCGGCATTATCTGGAATAACGATGCCGGGATTCAACGTAAAGCCATCTACTGTTACCACTTGCCCCTCGTTATTCTTGGTAAAAGCCCCGTTACGAGTGTACGCGATAGTACCGTCAGGCATGTCGATTTGAAAATAGCCCGCCCCTTCGATCGTAAGGTCAAGCTGATTCCCCGTTTGCATGAAGCTGCCTTGCGTATGCATTTTGGTCACGCCAGCCACACGCGCCCCCAAACCAAGCTGCTCACCAACTGGCCGAGTAATACCAGCGGAGGTTGAAGAGCCTGCTGGCTTAATGGTTTGGTACATAAGATCTTGAAAATCCACACGGGCTTTTTTGAAGCCAACAGTATTGACGTTCGCAAGGTTGTTGGCAATGTTATCAATGTTCGATTGTTGCGTCATCATTCCGGTAGAACTTGTGTAGAGTGCGCGAAGCATACATCACCTCTGTATTTTCGGGTTACATCCCTTTGGACGCGCCAAAGAGTTCAGTCATCGATTGATCTATCGTCGTTACCATTTTCTGATAGGCCTGAAAGGAGCGGTTGATCTCGATCATATCTACCATTTCCCGTACCATGTTTACGTTGGACATCTCGAGATATCCCTGACGCAATCGGTAATTCGTCGCTGGCTGTTCTTCGACTTCAGGGGAAATTTTTTCATACTGGTTAAAGCCGATTTTTCGCAAATCACGCTCATCTTCAAAACGGACAAGCTTCAGAGCGGCAATCTGCGCCCCATCGACAAACACTTCCCCCGCCTGATTGATATCGAGCGTTTCAGGATCTGTAATGGTGATGCGAGACTGTAAACCGTTACCGGTCGTTGACTTGACAATAAAACCTTCTTTCGTCGTCAGGTTGCCCTGCGTGTCAACTTGTAAATTGCCACTACGGGTATAGCGCTCGCCCCATGGGGTATGCACCGCAAAAAAGGCGTCGCCATCAATGGCAACATCGTACGGGTTCTTCGTCTCGATAATCTGCCCCTGCCCGTAATCAACGTCAATTGCAGGGATATTATGGGTGTTATTGATCGTTTCGTTAAAAAGCGTTTTGCGCCAATCTTCCTCTTCGCGCGTGGTTGATTTCGCACGAAAATTATCGATAGTAACTGTGTCTTTCTTAAAGGCCGCAGTGTTAATGTTGCTCAAGTTATTGGACACCACATCCAATCGCTTTGACTGTATCAACATACCACTGACTGCTGTGTATATACCGTTAACCATGGCACTATCCTCCTGTTACATCACGGAAGCATTCAATAACAATGCCAAACGAGAATTTGTCGTTTCACACGCCGCGTATTCCACAAGGGAATAGTTGCCTTTCTCGATAAATACCGTTACTATTCGCGCTATCTTATTTCACGGTGGGAGGTACGGCTCCATGGGTCAGACAGAGGATAGAAAAGGGATACTCCTTGAGAGTGGCACGAATGAACTAGAGATCATCGAGTTTCAAATCAACAAAATTCAGCCCGATGGATCTGTCAAAGTGGGGTATTACGGCATCAACGTTGCGAAGGTTCGCGAAATCATTAAACCGCCGGAAACCACCGACTACCCGAACTCCCATCCATGCGTCACCGGCATATTTAACCTCCGCGGTCGCCTTATCCCTTTGATAGATCTTGCTGGCTGGCTTGGGATCACTACCGACAACAAGATGGAAGATAAAAGAATTATCGTTACTGAATTCAACCAGATGTTTAATGGATTTTCGGTTGATAACGTCAGCCGTATCTATCGCATTTCTTGGGAAAATGTCGAATCTCCTTCCCAGTTTCTTGAAGGTGGCGGGAATGACTGCGTTGTCGCCGTTGTACGCCTTGAAGATCGCCTGATCATGCTACTTGATTTTGAAAAAATTATTGCCGACATCAACCCTGAGCTCAGTATGGAAAAATACGATGTCGCCACCGATATCAAAGTAAGCCAAACCAGCGACTCGACCAGCCGTCGCAAGCAGCACCATGTCGTTATTGCCGAAGATTCAACCTTTATCCGTAAGCTTCTTTATGACACCCTCCACAGCGCTGGCTACAACGTATTGACTGCGAACAATGGTCAGGAAGCGCTCGACATCTTTCTGAGTGCCGCAAAAGAGGCAAAAACTTCTGGCGAAAACGCAATGGATCAACTTCACCTCCTCGTCAGCGACGTGGAAATGCCGCGCATGGACGGCATGCACTTAGTCAAAAGACTCCGCGAAATGGATGAGTTTGACTCGCTGCCAATTATCATGTTCTCTTCAATCATGAGCGATGAAAACCGCAAAAAAGCCCTTTCACTGGGGGTCAACGATACCATCACCAAACCAGAGATCAGTCGGCTTGTACAGCTCGTTGATTCGTATATTTTGACATAGCCGCCGGTTGAATTTTTCACCATTTTCGCTGCGAAAATGGTGAAAAATCCCTCATGCTGCTGGAAGGACTTCCATGCTGAACCCATCCTATGCGGACTACCATTTTTCTGAAGATTTCTTTATAGAATCATTCAGTAATCAAACTCAGTCGACTGCACTCCTCAAGTCAATCACTCCGGATACCGTATTGATGGTGCTTACGAACACCACCTCAAACCACGAACAAGTCGTTAAACTCTTTGATCGCTTTGTGAGTGCGTCGAATGGCGAAGAGTTTCGCATTAGCCGCTTTATTGAATATGTGCGTGAAAACATCCGGTTTCATGCGCACCACGATATCCCCATGCTCTTTGCTTTTTTCCAACAAGTACGCCAAACAATGCTGGTGGCCAACTTTGGCATGCCGCCCGTCATTCTCCATTCTGAACATGGCGAACCGCTGATACTTCGGCAGCATGAGCCGAAACTTGGTAACTACAATGCTCCTTTTACGCTTCAAGTCATTCCGACCGACCCACTTGCCACCATCTTCCTCACGAATTCAACCTACTTATCACAAGTAATGGGTGAACAAAAAGAAATCGTCTTTAGTCGCAACCAAGTTCTCTTTCGGACGAATAAAGAGATGCTGGATGCAGAACAGTCAATCTCTTTCTTCCATTTGTGCCTGTACGGCAAGCAAATAGACCGGATTATTGTCCCACCGAAAAGCATTACGCTCTCACTTGATGCGGTGAATCAAGCTGAAATTGATTTTGACAACTACCTCAATCAAGAAAAAGTTCCCTCCGTCGTATCATCAACTATCGCGCTGGTATTTCACGAAATCATCCTGAACGCATTTGAACACGGAATCCTTGCTATCAATGCAGATGAAGGGAAAAAGAATGCACTGATTATGGATGGCGAATACGAAAATTTCGTTCATGAAGCCGCACGATCAGCTATTGGCACTATTTCGTATACGCTTACCCGCTATCGTCATAACCTCATGCGCATCACCATCACCGATTCTGGTGGCGGCTTCTGCTTTCATTCATATATTACCCGCCAACTCACTCAAGGGGTAATGAGCCTGCACCATCGCGGCATCCGTATGGCTATCGAGATGAGTGACGCCATCTTCTACACTCGAAATGGCACACAAGCCGATCTCTTCTTCCGCTTAGAAGATCGCTGCGAACTCCCTACCGCAGGGCTTTCCGCTAAGAGCGCCATCGAGAATAACACCCTTGACCTGACTTTGCTCTACGTCGAAGACGACGACATGGCACGCAAACTCTATGCGCGGATTCTCAAACGACGGATTGGCACCATTTATATGGCGACGAACGGCCAAGAAGGGTTGGAAATGTTCCACAACACCAACCCCGACATCATCATCACCGATGTCCAAATGCCAAAGATGAACGGTCTCGAAATGGCACGCCATATTCGTGAAAAAAACCGTACGGTTCCGATTATTCTGACGACCGCTTTTTCCGATCGTGACTGCTTTGTGGATGCGATCGAAATAGGGATCAATCGTTTTATTAACAAGCCAGTGGAAACACCCCGTCTGTACGAAATAATCGATTACTACGCACATATCATCACCACACGCAAAGAACTTGAGCGCAAAATAACGGAAGAAGAAGCACGAAAACAGCAAGAATTTTTTGCTCTCCAAAGCCAGCACGCTTACATGGAAGCGCAACAACAAACCGCTTTTTCGAAAGAGCAACTCATCATCCGCGATGATTCTGAACAACTCACGACGCTGAGCAGTACGATTTTCTATGAGCCTCGCGATATTTTGAGTGGAGATATTTACGGCGTAATCAAAGCAGACGAAGACCACCAATTGTTCTACATTATCGACTGCATGGGAAAAGGGCTGGGCGCCTCGGTAACGGCCACTCTCTCCGCAGCCTTTATTAATCGACTTGACGCCGTTACTATCAGCGGTTGCCTTGACGCAACCGTGAAAGAATACTTTGATTATATTAAAAACTACCTTCTGGACGACGAGCTGGTCTCTTTCACGATGATTTGTGTCAACGCTCGTGAGCGGCGCCTGCGCTATGCTTCTTTCGGAATGTACCCTTTGCTGATCAAAGACCTGAGCACAGGGAAAATTCAAGAATACCGTTCGAACAACCCACCACTCATGGTGTACTACCCGACGTTCAAAGTATCCGCGATAGAGCTACCGCAATCATTCAGCATCCTGATTTACTCTGACGGTTTATGCGAGTCACCCGAATTTAGCTCGCCGGAATTGCAACACGCCTTCCGCACACACAACTCGCTCGAAGCCATCATCGACACCTTTACCAATGCCACGGGCATGCGCCTAGCGGATGGTACGTTTTGCAAAGAGTTGCAATCGGATGACCTCAGTGCCATCTACATTACGTCGCGCGAATAGTTTGGCACGCAACCCAGTCAAGATATGGCGGAAATCCGCCTGACGAAGGATAAAAAAGGATAGCGGGACACTCGTACGGATGAACGGCACACACAGCCTCTGCCACCGCACATTGAGACTCTGCAGTGGTTTTCACCAGCAAAATCGCTTCCGAATCGTGCTGAATCTGGCCATTCCATTCGTACACCGAAGTGACTGAAGGAATGATATTCGCGCAGGCCACTAACTTTTGCGAAACAAGCTGTTGCGCTATACTCATTGCGCAGTCGACATCAGGCGTGGTGATATACCCAAGAACAACATTCATCGAAACCCCCTTGAGACACAAAAGCCGCACCCACACAAAGGTGGGGCGGCTTTTGTCGTATGGACACTT
The DNA here is from genome assembly GCF_000469585.1 of Chrysiogenes arsenatis DSM 11915. Classification (NCBI taxonomy): domain Bacteria; kingdom Pseudomonadati; phylum Chrysiogenota; class Chrysiogenia; order Chrysiogenales; family Chrysiogenaceae; genus Chrysiogenes; species Chrysiogenes arsenatis. The sequence goes on along the minus strand of NZ_AWNK01000012.1, from coordinate 6,835 downwards.
AATAGGAAGTTTACACTCCCATGCGCTCTCTCAGCGCATACCGGTAGGTATACGCCAACCGATCAATCGGCACCGCCACTACAGGCGTACGCTCAATGCTGATGTTGAGCGCCGTTCCCCCAGTAACCCCGATGCGCGCACAAGGATACTGACCCGCAATCAACGATTCAAAACGGGCAACCTGCTCTGGTGCCACGCTCACGACGACACGTGAATGTGTTTCGCCGAAAAGAATTGCATCGGTGCGGATGCCACCTGCAAGATTTACGCTGGCACCCATCGCGCCGCCACAAGCATTGATGCCGCACTCTGCCAGGGCAACCGCCAAACCGCCTTCGGCACAGTCATGCGCACTCTGCAGCACTTTGGCTTGTGCGAGTTGCTGCAACACTTCGACCAACTGCTTGGCTTCGCTCAAGTCAACTTTCGGCGCATCACCAATGATTTTCCCGAGCGTCATCTTGATATATTCCGATCCGCCGAGTTCATCGCGATTCGTCCCCAGCAAGTACACAACATCTCCACACTGTTGGAACGCAGAAGGGACGCGGTTTTCGATATCTTTTATCAAACCAACCGTCGAAACCGTTGGCGTAGGATAGATAGCGCCCTGACCAGCCGTTTCGTTATAGAGCGACACGTTGCCGCTGATCACAGGAATGCCCAGCTCACGACAGGCCTCTTTAATGCCACGCACGCACTCCACGAACTGGTACATGGTTTCCGGTTTTTCCGGATTCCCAAAGTTGAGGCAATCGGAGATAGCGAGCGGCTTTGCACCCGTACAGGCAATGTTACGCGCCCCTTCGGCCACGGTCGCCTTGCCACCCTCATACGGGTTCAGGTAGCAATAGCGGCTATTGCAGTCCGTCGTCATCGCGACCCCTTTGCTGCCGCCTTTAATCCGCACCAGCGCCGCATCGGAGCCTGGCACAAAAACGGAATTCGTGCGCACTTGATGATCGTACTGCGAGTAGATCCACTCTTTCGAGCAGATGGTCGATTGACCTAACAAGCGTTGGAGGACGACGCCACAATCCTCTGGCTCGGCAACCGTGGCAAAGTCAAAACCTTGCACCTCGTCAAGATACGCTCCGCGCTGGGTTGGGCGATCGTAGAGCGGAGCGGCATCAACGAGCGGTTCAATGGGAAGGTCGGCCACGGTTTCGCCGTGGAAAAGGAGGCGCATTCTCCCATCATCGGTCACTTTCCCTACCACTTCGGCATCGAGATCCCACTTGGCAAAAATCGCACGTACCTGTTCTTCACAACCGGGGTGCACAACCATGAGCATCCGTTCTTGCGATTCGGAAAGCATCATTTCATACGGCGTCATTGCGGTTTCACGGCAAGGGATGCGGTCGAGCCACATCTCTATGCCACTGCCCGCGCGCGCTGCCATTTCAAAAGAGCTGGAGGTCAACCCTGCCGCTCCCATATCTTGAATCCCGACGATATACTCCGTCTGCATCAACTCAAGACAGGCTTCGAGGAGAAGTTTTTCGGTGAAAGGATCGCCAACTTGAACCGTCGGACGTTTCTCTTCAGAGTTCTCATCAAAGTCGGCTGACGCCATCGTCGCGCCATGAATACCGTCGCGCCCTGTTTTCGCGCCGACGTACATCACCGGATTGCCAACCCCTTTGGCATTGCCGTAGTAGATTTTGTCTTTTTTGACATATCCAAGGGCAAATGCGTTTACGAGGGGGTTGGTGCTGTATTGGTCATCAAAGTAGACTTCGCCAGCCACCGTCGGCACACCAAAACAGTTGCCGTACCACGCAATCCCGTTGACGACTCCGCTCAGTAAGTAGCGGTTTTTCGCCGTGTCGAGTTCGCCAAAGCGGAGCGAGTTCATCGCCGCTATTGGCCGCGCGCCCATAGTAAAGACATCGCGTAAAATCCCGCCAACACCGGTCGCAGCACCTTGCAATGGCTCGATAAACGAAGGGTGATTATGCGATTCAATTTTAAACGCCACGCACTCATCATCACCAATATCAATGATGCCCGCGTTTTCGCCTGGCCCCTGAACGACCCAAGGCGCTTCCGTGGGAAAGCCACGCAAATGAATTTTGCTCGATTTATAGGAGCAGTGCTCGCTCCACATAACGCTGAAAATACCGAGTTCCGTCAGTGTTGGGACGCGACCCATTATGTCGAGCGCCTTTTGGTATTCATCGCCCTTTAATCCAAATTCGCGAGCCAGTTCTGGCCCCACTACCATTGTTTTTTGTGTCATGCGCCCACCACGTGTTCTTTGAGTGCGGTAAAGAGAGGCAAACCATCAGTGCCACCAAGCAACGACTCGACAACCCGCTCTGGGTGCGGCATCATCCCCAGCACGTTTTTGCGCTTGTTCAGGACGCCGGCAATGTCGCTCATCGAGCCATTGGGGTTATCCACATAACGGAAAGCTACCTGTTGGTTTTCTTCCATGGTGTCAAGCGTTGCGGCATCCGCATAATAATTCCCATCATGGTGTGCAATCGGAATATCAATCACTTGCCCCTGTTGGTAACGAGCGGTAAAGCACGTTGCTGCATTTTCCACCCGCAATTGCACGGATTTGCAAAGAAACTTCAGATGACGATTGCGCATCAAGGCACCCGGCAAAAGGCCGCTTTCGGTCAATACCTGGAAGCCGTTGCAGATACCAACAACGGGTCGCCCTTCGCCCGCGAAGCGGATAACATCGCGCATGACGGGAGAGTTTTTCGCAATCGCGCCGCAACGCAGATAGTCGCCGTAACTGAAACCACCGGGAACCACTACGGCATCGACATCGCCAAGTGACCCCTCTTTGTGCCAGATAAAGACCGTTTCAACGCCGAGCACATGCTTTAGCGCGTGGTAGCAATCGTGGTCGCAATTCGATCCGGGAAAAACAATGACACCGGCCTTCATCCATTCACCAGTTCAATGCGATAGTTTTCGATGACCGTATTGGCGAGGAGTTTTTTCGCCATCTCAGCCACTTCGCTCCGCACCAATTCGGGATCCGTGCCATTCACTTCAATTTCGAGATACTTCCCGACGCGAACATCGCGGGCGCTCTGAAAATCCATAGCATGGAGTGACCCGAGAATCGCTTTTCCTTGAGGATCAAGGACGCCATTTTTCAACGTAACATATACCTTGGCAAGCATCAGTTACATCCCCGCTCTTCTATGCGACGGATAACTTCGGCATATGACTCTTCAATTTTACCCAAGTCGCGACGAAAACGATCTTTATCCATTTTTTCATTTTGTCGTAGCATCCCACAGGCGGCTGGTATCGGGACAAATTTCATCCGCAAGGATAATGTTCCCTTCGCAATCGACACCAAATTCAAGCTTGATATCAACGAGCTTAATCCCAATGCTTTTGTAATAATCAACAAGCAGTTGGTTCACTTTTATAGAAAGATCGTCAATAATCGCCATCTGTTCACGCGTCGCCCATCCCATCGCATCAATATGCCAGATATTGATAAAGGGATCGCCTAGCTCGTCCGACTTATAGCAATACTCTACAACTGTTTTATTCAGTACAACCCCCTCCTCACTACCAAGTCGCTTGGCAAGAGAGCCTGCAATTATGTTACGAATAATCACTTCTACGGGAATAATCTTAACTTTTTTACACACCATCTCGCGCTCACTGGGTCGTCCAAGAAAGTGCGTGGGAATGCCATTTTTCGCCAGATACAGAAAAAGGATCTCGCTTGCGCGGTTATTGATAATTCCTTTATTCAAAATCTGATCTTTTTTTAACCCATTAAACGCCGTGGCATCATCTTTAAAATATTGAATAATTACGGTGGGATCATCTGTCGAATAAATGACTTTCGCTTTGCCTTCATAAAGCTTTTCGCGCTTTTCCATGGTGCACTCCCGAATAAAAAATTTCCCCGGCGAACCGGATTGGTGTGGGGGTGGCTGCCCGAATCACCAAGCTTTCTATCATAGCTGAGAAAATTCCCTTTTTCCAGAGGGATTGAAATGTTAAGGCATTTCAATCTATACTCAAACGTCCATTTTCAAATACTAGATGCGACCTCATTGGAGTTTACTTTGAAAACACTCGACATACTCATTGTTCTTGGCGCTATCGCCGTTGCTGTCGTTTATCTCGTGCAACGTGCACGAGCAAAAAAAGAAGAGCCACCCAAGAACTGTGGCTCAAGCTGTTCCGGCAAAGACAACTGCTCATCCGGCGGGTGTCACTAATTTACGGCATACTACCCACAAAGACGACCTACGCAAGAATAACAACAAAGGAAACTTATGCTTGAACATCATGCCTCAACCTTGAACGCCCTGAATGAAAAAATTGCTTTTTTCCGGAGGTGCCTTTGACATAACAGCAAAAGAAGAGCGACTCGCCGAAATCGTTCCAATGATGGAAGATCCGAAATTCTGGAGCAATCAGGAACTGGCGCAGAAAATTCTACGCGAAGACAAAATGCTAAAAAATGCTCTCGAAGGATTCCGCGCACTTCGCGGTCGCTGTGACGATGCTTTCGTCCATTACGAATTCGCCCAAGAAGATGAAAGTTTTACCGAAGAGTTCTTAACACACCTTCATAAGCTGGAAAAAGAAGTTCAAGAATATGAACTTACCGTCTTACTCTCAGGCGAACAAGATCCGTCAAATGCCTATGTGACCATTAACGCTGGCGCTGGAGGAACCGAAAGCCAAGATTGGGCAAGCATGCTGTACCGCATGTATACCCGCTGGGCGGAGCGGCATAAATTCAAAATTACTATTCTCGAATATCAAGAAGGCGAAGAAGCGGGAATGAAAAGCGCCACGCTCTTTATTCAGGGACTCTATGCGTATGGGTATTTAAAAGCTGAAACCGGAGTCCATCGACTCGTACGAATTTCTCCTTTTGACTCCAATGCGCGTCGCCACACCTCATTCGCATCAATATTTGTCAGCCCCGAAGTTGACGACGACATCGAAATTGATATTAATGAATCTGACCTGAAAATTGACACATACCGCTCAGGCGGTGCTGGCGGGCAGCATGTCAATACAACCGACTCTGCCGTGCGCATTACCCACATGCCGACCGGATTGGTGACACAATGTCAAAATGAACGCAGCCAGCACCAAAATAAAGAACAAGCCATGAAAATGCTCCGCGCCAAGCTCTATGAATATGAGCTAGCGATCAAAACGGCCGCGTTACGTGAAGTAGAAGATAGCAAAAAAGAAATCGGCTGGGGCTCTCAAATCCGCAGCTACGTGCTCCACCCGTATAAAATGGTCAAAGATCTTCGCACGCGGCATGAATCAGGCAATCCAGATAGCGTACTTGACGGAGCTATAGACGATTTTATTAAGGCCTACCTGCAGTGGATGTCTACTGGAGGCAAAACAGTGACGGAGTTTGAGAACGACGAATAACATTCTGCCTTTTATAAAGCGCCAAATACACGAAATCCCCCTGAAAACATTGTTCTCAGGGGGATTTCGCATGTGACGTCTATAGTCCATAATTGTAAACAATAAAAAACCTAGCACTGACCTATTTTCCCAGGATAACCCAAGTATCTTCGGCGGTGCAGAGCTTAACTTCCGTGTTCGGGATGGGAACGGGTGTGACCTCTGCCCTATCGGCGCTAGGCAAGATGATTTGTAATGTTTTAATGTTCGATACACAGTGTTTTTGGCTATTTAAAAAAAAATAAAAAGTCTGGCGCTGACCTATTTTCCCAGGATAACCCAAGTATCTTCGGCGGTGCAGAGCTTAACTTCCGTGTTCGGGATGGGAACGGGTGTGACCTCTGCCCTATCGGCACCAGACAAACTGTGTTTACATGTTTGCGAATCGAATAGAGTGTTGTTGTGTGCAAGTAGTAATCGTTCTGCTAGAAAGCCCATCATCAAAAAATGCACCAAACGAGGTTCTAAATCTAAAAAGTTCAATGGAGTTATTAGTACTGGTCAGCTGAAGGTATTACTACCATTACACTCCCAGCCTATCAACCACGTAGTCTACATGGACTCTCATGGGGATACTTAATCTTGAGGCTGGCTTCCCGCTTAGATGCTTTCAGCGGTTATCCGTTCCAAACATAGCTACCCAGCTGTGCCTCTGGCGAGACAACTGGTGCACTAGAGGTTTGTCCATCCCGGTCCTCTCGTACTAGGGACAGACCCTCGCAAGTATCCTACGACCACAGCAGATAGGGACCGAACTGTCTCACGACGTTCTGAACCCAGCTCGCGTACCGCTTTAAATGGCGAACAGCCATACCCTTGGGACCTGCTCCAGCCCCAGGATGCGATGAGCCGACATCGAGGTGCCAAACCTCCCCGTCGATGTGAACTCTTGGGGGAGATAAGCCTGTTATCCCCGGCGTACCTTTTATCCGTTGAGCGATGGCCCTTCCACGCGGGACCACCGGATCACTTTGACCTACTTTCGTACCTGCTCGACTTGTTGGTCTCGCAGTTAAGCTTCCTTCTGCCAATACACTCTGCGGACGATTTCCGACCGTCCTGAGGAAACCTTCGCGCGCCTCCGTTACTCTTTCGGAGGCGACCGCCCCAGTCAAACTACCCACCAGACAATGTCCTCCTCCCGGATTACGGGAGAGAGTTAGATAGCCAGTGTACCAAGGGTGGTATTTCAAGGTTGGCTCCACCGAGACTAGCGTCCCAGCTTCTACGCCTCCCACCTATCCTACACATGATACACCGATTATCATTGCCAAGTTATAGTAAAGGTGCACGGGGTCTTTCCGTCTTGCTGCGGTTAAGCGGCATCTTCACCGCTACTACAATTTCACCGAGTCTCTAGCCGAGACAGCTCCCAGATCATTACGCCATTCGTGCA
>NZ_AWNK01000011.1 GCF_000469585.1 Chrysiogenes arsenatis DSM 11915 | reverse complement strand
AGTACCGATGCTGTGATTGACGATGTGAAATCATGGCAAAACCGTCCCCTTGATGAAGTTTACCCCATTGTTTATCTGGATGCTATCAGGGTGAAAGGGAGACAAGGCGGACACATTATCAACAAAGCAGTGTATCTCGCGTTGGCTGTCACCATGGAGGGACAAAAGGAAGTTCTTGGCATGTGGATCGCGGAAAATGAAGGGGCAAAGTTCTGGCTTAGTATTCTTAACGGACTACAAAACCGTGGAGTTAAGGATATTTTCATAGCTTGCGTTGACGGCTTAAAAGGGTTCCCAGAAGCTATAGAAGCCGCTTATCCGAACACCCAAGTGCAAACCTGCATTGTGCATATGGTCAGACATAGCTTGAATTTTGTGGCATGGAAAGAGCGCAAACAGATGGCCGCCGACTTGAAAGAAATTTATGCCGCGCCAACAGAAGAGCAGGCGCGGAGGAATCTTGAACAATTTGAAACAAAATGGGATGCCACTCATCCAATGGTCAGCCAATCATGGCGCCGCAACTGGGAGCGAATAATCCCATTTTTCAACTATCCGCCCGATATCAGAAAGGCAATCTACACCACCAATGCCATTGAATCATTAAACCACTCGCTGCGCAAGGTAACCAAGAACCGTGGAGCATTTCCCGACGACGAAGCAATATTCAAGCTCTTTTATATGGCGTTACGCAATATTTCAAAGAAGTGGACAATGCCGATCAGAGACTGGAAAGCGGCTCTTAATCAGTTCTGTATTTTCTTTGAGGGGAGGGTGCCAATGCAAAATTGATGTCTTCCGCTACTTACACAAAATTATTGACAGACCCGAAAGCGGCTCTTAATCAGTTCTGTATTTTCTTTGAGGGGAGGGTGCCAATGCAAAATTGATGTCTTCCGCTACTTACACAAAATTATTGACAGACCCATTAATTCCGCCTTAGTAGGTAACATGCACTATAAAAATCGTGGTTAGCACAAAGAAGCCTCGCTATATGCGAGGTTTCTTTGTGTTGTTGTTGTGTTTTTTAGATTTTCACTTGCGCTGATCTCATCCTCCACACTCGCTTTCACCGCAGTCGCGGCATGTGGCGCAATTTTCTTTGTAGTCCATAATGCCTCCGCATTTTTCACAGATCTTGGCGTAGCCTTTCTGAGTTCCGGCCATGAAGGATTTCAGAAGTCGCGCCATTTGTGCGGGCAGGTCAAGTCTGTTGCGAGGTCGACATGTTAGAGCCTATTCTGGGAACACGATCAAAAGAGAAAGTGCTCATGTTTCTCCTAGCACGAAAAACTGGGTACGCACGTGAGATCGCACGTTATGCGGAAAATATCACTCAACAGCATTCAGAAAATTCTCAATGCCTTAGAGCAAGATGGCCTCTTGGTCTCTCATTGTGTTGGACGTACTCGTGTTTTTGAGTTCAACCCTCGCTACTTTTTTTTACCGGAGCTGCAGGCGCTCCTGCAAAAAGCTATTGAACAGTATCCCCCTGAAGAAAAGGAGTCGTTGCTGATGAATCGTACACGACCACGAAGAGCTGGAAAGCCGTTATGAAAAGCATATCCGAGCTTTCACTTTTGGAACTCAGTGCTTGGGTATGAAAAATAAATGATCAGACATCCATTTTAAGCCTACTTTGAAGTGAGCGCCACGTATTTCACCCTGCAAATAGCAGCGCGAGTCCCAGTGCGAAAATCACCACAATGCTCCCATACTCCAGTACCGCCGCAACGGTGGCGAATGGGGTTGCTTTTTGGCGTAGCGAAATGGTGAGCGCCGCCGAAGCGAACAACACAACTCCCATGCCGATGCTCATCAAGAGCGCTGCCAAAAATCCTGTTAGGTACATTCCCATCGAAAAGGTGAAAAGAAATATGGTTACGGTTCCTGGGCATGGGACGATGCCTGCCGAAAGCACCAACATCCAGTCGGTGTGTGCCCCTTTGTGATGTGCATGGCAAGCGCTACACCCGCATGCCGAAACGGTGGCAGCATTGTGTGCGCGACGGTGTTGAATTTTTTGCACCACAAGGCGGAGTGCAATCAGAAGAACCAATACTCCCGAAATAATGGTCAGCAGGCTCCCTGCTTGCTGGACGGTGCTCGCCAAAATTCGCTGAACGATGTACAGAATAGCCAGCGTCAACCCAAGGGCGGAAAGCACATGCACGGTTCCAATGCCAAGTGCCATGAGCGCAGCACGTTTGTGATCGCGCTCGTGTGTCAGGAAATAGGACGCGACGAGCGTTTTGCCATGTCCAGGGCCAAGGGCATGCAACATGCCGTACAGCAGCGAAAAGAGGAGTAATCCGACAAATGCGGCGACGCTCCCTTCTGCTTGTACGGTTTCGAGGCGCAGCCGAATCGATTCTGTCAGCGTGCGGAGTGCTTGACGCAGCCATTCCTGCCATGATGAATCGGACGTTGACAGCGTTGGGGCTACTGGGGGAAGTGCATCGCCTGTTTCAGCAAACAGCTGTTGGCGTGGCACGCTGGGGCCAAGCCGGAGTTCAAGTGTTTCGGGGAAATCCAGCAGGTTATGCTCAACACCATATTCATACGGCGCGTTGTGTGTCAGTGCATGTCCAGAGAGAAAGAAGCTCAGAAAGCGGTTGGGATCGGCAAAGCCGAGGGTCAAAGCCAGTTGATCGTGAACGGGCTGATTGAGGTCGATGCGGTACACAAACGAGGTGACGGTATCGCGGAAGCGGAACGCGCGATCTTCTATCTTTGTCAGGGGATAGTGTCGACCATTGATGGTGAGGTGGGTAAAATATCCATTCGGACGCATGTCGATTTCCATCGCATCCAGTAGTTCCTGTTGCACTGCCGGATCGTCAAGTGGGCCGCTGGCAAAGGCGCGCAGGCTATCGGTAAAAGACGCTGCAAATTCCCATTCAATGGTGATGGCGCGCAGATGGTGTTCTTCGATACGCAGATCTATTTTGGGAAGCACCAATCCTTCGACGGCGCTGCAGGTTGCACAGGCCAACACCGTCGTCCGCGCCAAAAGCACCACACAAAACACCGTAATAAACAACTTCACCTGCGACATGCTGCCGATCAAAATACCCTTCATGGTAACAACCTTTGTTGAAAAAATTCGCGGATACGGTCGCGTACTTGCCGCGCCAACGAGGGGTTTTTCCCTTGTGTCGACACCGAAACCACCACCGAAGTCGCCGGATCAATACAAACAGCCGGAAGATGAAAATCGCACGCGTCAGGATTGTCGGCCACATTGACGGGGATGCGAAGCGCCTTTGCCCGTGCCGCGAACAAAGCGTTGCATTCGCGCTGATCGGTGCATAAAAAAATAAAATCGCACTGTTCCAGGTCGCTTTCGCTGGCTTCGCGCTCCACGACTTCAATAGCGCCTGCCTCTGCTAACGCGCGCAATACGTCGCTGATGCGGGGAGCGATGACGCGGATAGAAGGTGCCATCGGCAGCAACACGTTTATTTTACGCTCCGCCACCTGACCGCCCCCGATAAACAGGAGTCGTTTGGCATTGATATTGAACAAAAATGGATAATACACGAGCTTCATCGCGACTCCTGCAATATGATCCGTGTCTACATGTCACTTTACCCGCAATCATTTTAACTGCAAACGGTTTATCACACGTCCCGCATGATTTGAATTGATTCGTGCAGGGCATCTTCCTGAAAAATCTCCAAACAAATCGTTACGTCCTGCTCTACGGCAAACTGCTTGACCATGCGCAATACACCGATATCAACAAACTTCAGGCTGCGGTGGTCGCGCTGTCCGTTGCTGCCGTGCAGGTGCAGCAGGGTTATCCGTTCGCTGTGTTTCGCGAGTATCGCTGCGGCATCGCGTTTATGGTGGATAATATGGCCGATATCGACACAAAAATCGACGGGGAGCGCGGTGGCTGCGCTGAACAGGTGGGCGTCGTCGCCGCCGTTTTCCACGCTGATTGGGAGTTGTGTTGCGTGGATAAAGTGTTCCAAGTGCCGGAAGAAATCGGGTTGCGGCTGTAAATGGAAGGTATGCGTGGTGGCGTTTACTGGTTGTAAGCGCGTGGCAAAAGGTTCCATTGCCTGCCATGATTCCACTACTGCAAGGTCGCGGTCGTATGGCATATGGATGTTATAGCGCATTGGTTCGCGCGCTAGTGCGGCAACTTCGTCCGTGTCGGGCAGATCTTCTGGTTGTTGGCTACAAAAGTAGAGCAGTTCGACTTCGTCCACCTTGCCATGAAGATAGCAGACATTTTCGATGCGACTTGCGGAGATGATAAATGACGGAGCGGCTAAACGCATACGCATATTCCTTCTTTTTCTATTATCCGCCAAGCACTACGGCTGCCAGAAACAGCACCGCCTCGCACGCTTCGCACAGTGCACCGAGCATGTCACCTGTTACCCCACCTATCATCTGCCGATACCACCACAGGATAAGAGCGAGAAAAACGACATAGACACTCATAATGCCGAAAAACATTTCGAAAGAGAGCATGAAGAAGGCCAGAACCAGTAACACCGCTCCGGGAATAACCAATCCCACATACGAAGTGCCAAAAAATGGCTTTGCCAATCCTTCTTGTCGCGCGTACGGAAGGCGTTGCATGGCAACAGCCATGCCGAAGCGGGAAAGTGCTGGGATGAGTATCAAAAGCGCGATATTGCTGAGGTGCGCGAACGCCATCCCTTTTGCGCCCAGTACGAGTACGATCGCCACAATCCCCATCGTCCCAGCGTGAACATCTTTCATGATTTCGAGTTTTCGTTCGCGCTCACGGTGAGAAAAAAGGGCATCGGCGCTGTCGCACAAACCGTCTAAATGGAGTGCTCCGGTGATAATCACGAGGTAGAGTACCATCACCATTGGTGCGATGGCGACTGGAACTATCCAATGCACCAACGCTAATCCGGCGCCGACAATCAGCCCAACCCAACCAAAAGATGTGGCCGCAGTTGCTCCCTGAAACGTGCCGGAACCGATGCGCAGAATGGTCAGAAAACCGAGGGCACTGAAGAATCCACCCATTTCAGCGAACTCCTTTCACCATAACAGGGATGCCGCTGACCATCAGCAGCACTTCATCGGCTATAGTAGCCATGCGACGATTGATACGCGCCAGCAGTTTGCAGTAGCTCCGCGTCATGGTGTCGGGTGGAATAACACCGAGCGATACTTCGTTGGTAACAATGATCGTACGGCATGGCGCGGTGGTAAGTTGCGTTAAAAATTGCTCTAATGGCGCTTCCGGTGCTGTGTTGGTGAAAATCAGATTGCTCGCCCAGAGGGTGAGGCAGTCGATAAGGATAGTATCGCAGGGGAGAGCTAAAGCGCGCTGGTAAGCCTTCGCCAGATCAATTTGCTCTTCGATGGTGGTGTAGGTTTCGTCGCGCTCCTCTTGGTGGGCGCGGATTTTGGCGTCCATTTCGGTATCAAGATTGGTTGGCGCTGTAGCAATGTATGCTTTGCGTGACGCTGGAGCCGCAAGCGTGAGCGCGTGATGGGTTTTTCCGCTGCCGACACCGCCGGTAATGAGAGTTAGGGATGACATGGGAACTCCTAATAATGATGCTGTACGTGGGGAGGGAGGGAAGAACCACCCCGTCAGGCTTCGCCTGACACCCCTCCACTGGAGGGGAATTTACAAATGCATATTTTGTCCGAAACCCTCTATAGGGAGGGGAGTTTCCAAATGCATATTCCACCTGAAACTCCTTCGCGAGAAGGTAGTTTTAAGCAGATATTTCGCGCAAAACTTTCTTGGTGGAGGGGATTTGCGAGTCTAAGCCGTTTTTGCCTAGAAATTCCCCTCCAGTGGAGGGGTGGCGCGCAGCGCCGGGGTGGTTTCCAAATACCGCATCACTCCTTCCATATTTTGCAGCACATCCGCTGCCTGAATATGCACAACACACAAGCCAAGCGACTCTAAATACGCGTCGCGCCGTTTATCATATTCCACTTTGCCATTATGACTGCTGCCATCGATTTCGATTACCAGTGATTTGCTGGCACAAAAAAAGTCCACTATATAGTTGCCAATGATTTTTTGCCGGTCAAAGTCGAGTCCATGGAATTGTTTTTTCTTGAGTTGTTGCCACAACAATACTTCATGTAATACACCGGCTTTACGAAGTTGGCGGGCACGGTTGCAAAGAGCGGGATTGTAGGGAAGGGACATAAACGTTGTGGTGCTGCGGGGAACCACCCCGTCAGGCTTCGCCTGACACCCCTCCACAGGAGGGGAATTTCCAGACACATGTTTCGTCTGACACCCTGCCGAAGAGGAGAATTTTTCAACCACACACGTTGCCTGATCCCCCGTCGCTAGAGAGGGGTCGACCCCAACAGGTAGTGCCAAAGCATTCCCTTCCTGCAAAAGAAAATGGGTATTCCCGCATTGTGCCAAAACATTCCCCTCCTGTGAAAGAGAATGGGTATCCCCGTATTGCGCCAAAACATTCCCCTCCTGTGAAAGAGAATGGGTATCCCCGTATTGCGCCAAAACATTCCCCTCCTGCGAAAGAGAATGGGTATTCCCGCATTGTGCCAAAACATTCCCCTCCTGTGGAGGGGTGGCGCGCAGCGCCGGGGTGGTCTCCCAATCTTTCTGCATTTCTCTCCTTATCTCACGCATTACACCTCAGCGAATGCTGCCACTTCGCCAATCACGATAGTCGACGGGTGGCTGATCCGGTGACTGGCAATGCAGCCAAGCACATCATCAAGTATGGTGGTAAAAATCCGCTCTTGCTCAGTTTCCAGACTCTGGCCGATCAGCACGGGGGTGGTTGGTGACATGCCGTATTCCAACAATTTATGTCGAATGGTCGCCATATTTTTCACCCCCATATACACAACGATGGTGAAGTTCAGCGCGACGAGGGCATCCCAGCGGTAACACGTTTCGAGGGCATCTGCCTTCGTATGGCCGGTAATGAAAACCACTCCCGGCACGGTGCGGCGATCCGTCAGGGCGCTCTGAACTCTGGCCGCTAGCGATGATGCCGAGGTAACGCCGGGGATAATGGTGACACGAGCGCCAACCGACCGTGCTGCTTCGACCTCCTCTACTGTACGAGCAAACACAGAGGTATCGCCACCTTTCAGACGAACAACCCGCTTGCCACGCTGCAGGTGTTCAATAATCAGGGTATTGATCTCTTCCTGAGGCAGGCAGTGGGCATGATATGGGCGCTTGCCAACGTCAATGGCTTCGCTCCGAATGTACTTTTGTATGTCGGGATGCAGCAGCCGGTCGTAGAGAACGACTTCAGCATGTTCAATAGCTTCGATTCCCGCAAGGGTAATGGACTTTGCGCCTAAACCGGCACCAACGATAATCAGTTCTTTTGTCATGTTATCACTATAACTTCTTTCACAGTTCTATGGTCACTTCTTGCGCAGCCTGCTCCAGCAGTTCCAGAAAAATCGCGCGCACGGCAGGGTTCTGGCCAAGACCTTCTCGCACGGGCGTTACCTGATATCCGGCGCGCTCAAGCATGGTGAGCCATGACGTATCATCGTCGCCCGCCATGTCGTTGTGGGCATGGTTCCCTGCAATATACATGAAAGGCTTCAAGAGCACCTTGCGCGTTCCGGCGATCGCCAGTTTTTCATGCACCGCGGCAAAGTCAGGCAACCCTTTCATGAGGCCAATATACACCGGGAAGCGATACTCACGCTGGAGTAAAATTTCCAGCTCGTAGTACGCCCCTTGCGCCATATGTTCATTGCCGTGCCCCATGTAAACCAATGCGGCACCTGCAGCACGAGCGGCGTCGACATCGGGCTTCAGCGCCCGCACTAAAGCATCAAGTTGTTCGCGATGTCCATAGGAACCCAGCAACGGTTTGCCAAGGCCGATTGTTTCAAAGGGTTGTAGCTGCGGTTTGTCCGTTTTGATAGCGGCCAGCGCTTGCACGCACGCTGCAAGATCACGGTATTCCTCGCCATCAACGATCAAAACGGGTTGTACGACTATCTCGCGATACCCTTCGTTTTGCAAATCAGCCAAAGCACCCAGCACATTTTTCACGTTATAGATCTGCGGAGGAATCGCGGGGTGCTCGCGGCGATAGTTTCCGTCCGCCGCCCGTTCGTGCCACTTGCTACGGATGATGTTGGATGTAAAGGCCATTCGGACAGGAACATGCGGGTAGCGTGTGCGTATATCGTGCAGCATGGCCAGAATCGGCTCTAGGATCTCAGGAGATGTAGCGCCAATTGCCACCAATACGATAGCATGCTGGGATTTTTTTTCGCTCTGTTTCATGGTCGTATATCCACCAGATAGTCACGGTTGATCATCGCTTCGTCGAACGTCGCCATAGTGTTTAGCATGCTCAGCGCGGCATCGACAATGGCGAAGGCCATCGGGCAGCCGGTTCCTTCTCCAAGGCGCATACCAAGATGCAGTACCGGCTCTACGTTCAGTTCGCGCATAATATGGGCGTACCCAGGCTCCAGCGAAAGGTGCGATGGGATCATATATTCCCGCACCAGCGGATTCAGGCGATACGCCACCAACGCTGCGGCAGCAGAAATAAAGCCATCGATCACCACAGGAACTTTATAATACGCTGCTCCCAGAAAGCATCCTGCCATGCCAGCCACTTCCAAGCCGCCAACTTTGGCCAGCACGTCGAGCGGATCATGCGGATTTGGTTGATGCTTGGCCAGAGCGGCGCTGATCACCTGCTTTTTGAGCACCAACGCTTCGTCCGTAATGCCGCCCCCTTTGCCAACCGCATCGTCTGCACTGGCTCCGGTGAATGCCATATAAATAGCGCTACTGCAACTGGTATTGCCAATCCCCATTTCGCCGGTGCCGATCAGGTTGTACCCTTCACTCACCAGATTTTTGACCATCTCAACCCCGACGAGAATCGCCTGCTCGGCTTCGTGGCGCTCCATCGCCGGTTCTTGCGCAAAATTGGCGGTGCCGGGGCGGATCCGACGCTGGATAAGGCCAGGATGCGACACCTCTGGCTTCATGCCGATGTTCACCACGCGCATATCGGCACCGTTGGCCGCGCTAAGAGCACAAATGCCAGTAAGGTTTTTGAGCATGTTGATCGTCTGAATTGCTGTCACTTGCTGCGGCGCGCAGGCAATTCCTTCCGCCACAATGCCGTGATCGGCGGCCATCACAACCGTGCACTTTTTACGTGGCGCTGGGGTAACCGTGCCGCTGATAGCGGCGACTTGGGCAGCAATATCTTCGAGTTTACCAAGGCTTCCGAGTGGTTTGGCGAGACTATCGATGCGTGCCTGAGCAGCGGCGCGAACTGCCACGCTGGGGGATTCGATAGTTTTGAGGAGAGTTTTCAGCGTGAACATCAGAGGCTCCTTTGACATGAAAAGGCCTCCTGCGTTGTCGCCCAAGGGAGTGGGGGAACACAGAAGGCAAATTGACAGGCAATGCCAGATGCTGTTTGAAAAAGCAGTTACCAGAAAATTAATGGCTTTTTTACGTGAAGCCCGCCCCGCTGTCAATGTGAGAAGCGGTGCTTTTCCGAGTAATCTCACTTAGTTTTCGTCTTTTACAAATTCATGCTTGAACGATTAGGGACACCACATACCGTGATGTCCCTAGTAGAGTTAAATCAATCGTGTTTTACACAAAGTGCTTATAGATACATAATTAGCAGCAGTGCCATGATGTTGATAATTTTAATAACGGGGTTGACTGCAGGGCCAGCTGTATCTTTGTACGGATCGCCAACGGTATCGCCGGTAACCGCTGCTTTGTGCGCTTCGGAACCTTTACCACCGTGGTGGCCATCTTCAATATACTTCTTCGCATTATCCCACGCACCACCGCCGTTACACAGGGAAATCGCTACGAAAATACCGGTGATGATACAGCCAATCAAGACGCCAGCAAGAATTTTTGCGGGGGCATCGGGGTGGAGCATTTTCCCGATCAACACGACGGCAATCGGGATCAGTACTGGCAACAACGCCGGAATGATCATTTGTTTGATCGCTTCGCCGGTTACGATATCAACACACCGCGCATAGTCTGGCTTGGATGTTCCTGCCATAATGCCCGGATCGTTACGGAACTGACGACGAACTTCTTCAATAACTGATCCCGCTGTTTTCCCAACGGCTTCCAATGCGTACGAGCTGAAGAGGAACGGAATCAAACCACCAATAAACAAGCCCGAAATAACGAAGGGATCGGACAAGAGGAAGTCAACGCTGATCCCTTTAATCCGGCTCAGGTCGGCTTTGTACGAGGCAAAAAGCACGATAGCGGCAAGACCAGCAGAACCAATCGCATACCCTTTGGTTACCGCTTTCGTGGTGTTCCCCACGGCATCGAGTTTATCGGTAACGTTACGAACCGATGCATCGAGTTCGCTCATTTCGGCAATACCACCAGCGTTATCCGTGATCGGGCCGTAGGCATCAAGGGCAACGATAATGCCAGACATCGACAACATACTCATCGCGGCAATCGCCACGCCAAAGATATCGCCCAGCATGTACGAAGAAAGAATACCACCAACGATAACAATAATCACTGGAGCGGTTGACTGAAGACCAACGGCCAAACCGGCAATGATGTTCGTCGCATGGCCGGTTTCCGAGGCCGCGGCAATTTTGCGCACGGGTGCATATTCTGTAGAGGTGTAGTATTCGGTAATCCAGAAGATGAGCGCGGTGACGACTAAGCCCACCAACGAACAGATGTAAATATTCAATGGGTTGGTAACGGCTGTCCCTTCCAGCATGTACATAGTGGCAGGGTAAAACAGAATCGCACTGATACCACCAGCAATCGCCAGCGATCTATAGAGCGAACCGATAATGTTTTCGCCATTGAGTTTGGTGTAGAAGGAAGCAAGGATCGATCCCAGAATGCTGATTCCGCCAAGGACTAAGGGGTACGCCACAACCGAAAGGTCTGGTGACACCATAATCGCCGCAATCAACATCGCCGCAATCGCGGTAACGGCATAGGTTTCAAAAAGGTCAGCCGCCATGCCAGCGCAATCGCCCACGTTATCGCCGACGTTGTCAGCAATAACAGCTGGGTTGCGGGGGTCATCCTCGGGAATTCCCGCTTCAACTTTTCCGACAAGGTCAGCCCCAACGTCAGCAGCTTTGGTATAAATACCGCCGCCCAGACGGGCAAAAACCGAAATCAGCGAAGAGCCAAACGCCAGTCCGATTAACGCGGTAATCACGTGTTCCATTTCACTGTGAACCTGCATCAGTACGAGGAAGTATCCGGCAACCCCAAGCAGGCCAAGTCCGACAACCAGAAGTCCGGTCACGTTCCCACCAAGGAAAGCTACTTTGTGCGCCGCTTGCATACTGGTGCTGGCCGCAGCCGCTACCCGTACGTTCGCGCGTACACTCACATTCATCCCAAGCACGCCTGCCAGTCCACTCAGAACCGCACCGATTACGAAACCAAGTGCTTCGTAAAACCCAAGGAAGACAAACATCAAAATAGCCACGACAACGCCAACTATCGCAATGGTGCGATATTGACGTCCTAAATAGGCCTGAGCCCCTTCCATGATGGCATTGGAAATTTCCACCATCGTCGCATTACCGGTTGGCATGGCGTTAATCCGGGCGGCATACACCAAACCGGCACCAATGCCTGCTATGGCGCATGCCAAAGCAAAAAACACTGCTGTCATAACTCTCCCCTTCAATCCCTACAAATTTTCATCCGAATACTTTCGGAGTATAAACTTAAACGTCTGAACGAAGAATAACTGTATGAAACGCTTCTATTCGGCATCCGGGCTGTTGCCAGCTTTCAGCCGTTAAACCCGCTTTGCGACAAACATACCCAAGGTATTCTTCGCGATTCCATCCATGCTCTTTCGCAACCTGTGGCAAGAGCATACCTGTATTTTCGCCACAGGTAATCCGCACAGCGTGTTGATCGGTGAGGATCGTATCGGCAGTCACCGTTTGCGGCGCATCAAGCAGCGTAATTTCGATGGTGCAGCTCTCTTGCTCCTGCGGAGTAAGCATGCGGCGAAAGCGCGGGTCATTATACGCGGCGGCCAACGACATGCTCGCGAGGTTGCTCGCTAAGGCATCAGGAAACATGGTTCCCATCATGCCGCGCAGCGTTCCCGCCACATACAAAGAGACAAACAATGAACAACGAAACGCAGGCAGTTGATATTCCGCCACGTTCGGGGCTTCATGCCCCAAACCTTGGCGGATCACATCGCGCGCGTAGCGCATCATTTCGCTTTGCTCGGTGGCCGAAATGGTCGGTAAGCTCACGCTTACTTTCCTGCCTTACGCTTCATAATAAGACTGCGGGTTTTCAGGCGCAGCGCGTTGAGTTTAATAAACCCTTCGGCATCCGCCTGATTGTAGATGGGCTTTTCGTCATCAAAGGTCGAAATCATGACATCGTAAAGCGAATCGGTATCTGACTTGCGTCCGACCACACCGACGTTCCCTTTGTAGATTTTAATCCGTGCCACACCGTTAACTGTTTTTTGCGTTTCGTCGATCAGCGCTTGCAGTGCTTCGCGTTCCGGCGAGAACCAGTAGCCGTTATACACCATTGCGGCATAACGCGGATGGAGGCTGTCGCGCAGATTCATGACTTCGCGATCCATCGTAATTTCTTCGACGCCGCGGTGCGCTACGTGATAAATTGTGCCGCCCGGAGTTTCGTAGACGCCACGCGACTTCATGCCAACATAGCGATTTTCCAGCAGGTCAAGGCGACCAACACCATTGGCGCTGCCAACTTTATTGAGGTACTGGAAGATTTCCAGCGGCGTCATCGCCTGGCCATCAATGGCCACGGCGTTGCCTTGCTTGAATTCAATTTCAAGATACGTTGCCTTGTCCGGTGCTTTTTCCGGAGAGACGGTCAGCACGTACATGTCTTCTTCTGGTTCCCACCATGGATCTTCCAGATTGTTCCCTTCGTGCGAGATGTGCAGCAGGTTGCGGTCACGCGAGTAGGGTGATTTTTTGGCAGGAGGAATTTCGATATCGTGCTTTTTGGCAAAGGCCACGAGGGCGTCACGCGACATCAAATCCCATTCGCGCCACGGAGCGATGACTTTGATCGATGGATCAAAGTGGTACGCGCCAAGTTCAAAGCGCACTTGATCGTTCCCTTTGCCAGTCGCGCCGTGACTGATCGAATCGCAGTTTTCTTTCGCCGCAACATCCATCATCGCCTTGATAATCAATGGACGGGCGATAGAGGTGCCAAGGAGGTATTTCCCTTCATAAAAACAACTGGAACGCATCATCGGATAGACAAAGTCTGTCGCGAATTCGTCGCGCAGGTCTTCGATATACACTTTCGAGGCGCCGGTTTTAATCGCTTTGGGGCGGACGTTGTCCAGTTCCTCTTCTTGGCCGATATCGGCCGTAAAGGTGACTACCTCGCAACCGTACTCTTGCATAAGCCATTTGAGAATAATGCTGGTGTCGAGCCCGCCACTGTAGGCCAGAACGACTTTTTTCACATCAGTACGTTTACTCATGTTTTCCTCGTTTCATAGCAAAATATATTTGATCCATAAAACCTATCACCCAAAATTACGCCATCAAGTGAACCATTACCGCCTTTTGCGCGTGCAGCCGGTTTTCTGCCTGATCGTAGATGATGCTTTGCGGCCCGTCGCAGACTTCAGCGCTGACCTCTTCGCCGCGGTGCGCGGGGAGACAGTGCATGAACTTCGCGTCCGGTTTTGCCAGTTTCATCAAATCCGCGGTTACGGTGTAGTTGGCAAAAGCGGCAACCCGTTTGGCCTGTTCGCTTTCCTGACCCATACTCGCCCAAACATCGGTATAGACAAAATCAGCATCCTTAATCGCTGCGGCAGGATCGTCCCCCAGCACGATATCGACACCGAGTTTCGTTGCCCGAGATTGACAATCACGAATAATATCTGCCGGAATGGTATACCCGCTCGGCGAAGCGACGGCGATGTTGTACCCTACCGTTGCCGCTCCGTAAAGGAGGGAATTTGCCATGTTATTGCCATCGCCAATATAGGCAATTTTTACCTGATCAAGTGTTTTTCCGCCGGAATACTCCATCATCGTAAGCATATCAGACAACACCTGACAGGGATGGAGCAAGTCACTCAGTCCATTGATCACCGGAATCGTGGCGTGGCGCGCCAACTCTTCTACGGTGCTATGGGCAAACGTGCGGATCATAATCGCGTCGACATAGCGCGAAAGCACCTGAGCCGTGTCTTTAATTGGCTCACCGCGACCCATTTGGATGTCGGCTGAACTCAGAAAGAGTCCCATGCCACCAAGTTGAAAAATCCCAGTCTCAAACGAAACACGGGTGCGCGTCGATGATTTTTCAAAAATCATCCCCAGCACTTTTCCTTTCAACTTCTGGTGATTCACCGACCCTTCGCGTAACTCACGCTTGAGCACAGTGGCCAGATCAAGGATGGCTCGCAGTTCATCCTGGGAGTAGTCCCGCAGGGCTATAAAATCTTTCATAGGCGTTCCTTTATACAATCAGCCAGAATATGTAACCCTGCTGCGAGGGTACTTTCTTCGATGGTGAGCGGCGGTAACAGACGAATAACATCGGGAGCGGTTTGATTGATAATCAGCCCGCATTCTAAACACCGCCCGACTAATCCTTCCATCTCTTTGGTGAGTTCAAGTGCGTACATCAGTCCCATGCCACGGAAGCTTTTGATATGCCCTTGTGCCTGCCAGAGACGGCACTGATCAGTCAGTATGGCTTCGCGTGCCGGTATAGCGGCGAGAATGGATTGCGATTCAAAGGCTTCCAGTACGCCTAATGCCGCACTGCTACACAGGGGATTGCCACCAAACGTCGAACCATGCGTTCCTGGAATCATATGCTTTGCGAACTCTTCGCGCGCGAGCATTGCCCCAATCGGGAACCCATTGGCCAAACCTTTGGCGAGGGTGAGTACGTCGGGGACGATGTCGTAATTTTGAAAAGCAAACATTTTTCCGGTGCGCCCCATGCCAGTTTGCACTTCATCCAACATTAACAAAATATCATTTTCGGTACAGAACTGGCGAAGTTGCTGCACATATTCGTAGTCCAGTGGATGAACGCCACTTTCGCCTTGCACAAGTTCAACCAGTATTGCTGCCGCATCACTGGCCGCGGCGCGCATGGCGTCCATATTGTTTGGTTCTACGTGTTCAAACCCATTGAGTAATGGATTAAAGCCAAGTTTGACTTTTTCCTGCCCGGTGGCCGAAATCCCTGCCATTGTCCGCCCATGGAAGGAGCGAAGCAAAGTAACAATTTTAAAGCGCCCTTCGCCATGACGATTACGCGAGTAAAGGCGCGCTAACTTAACCGCCGCTTCGTTTGCTTCGGCTCCTGAGTTACAGAAAAAAGCTTGCGACTCGAACGAGATGTTCACCAGTGCATCAGCCAGTTCCGCCTGTTCAGGAATTTGGAAGTAGTTGGAAACATGCACCAGTTTATCCGCCTGCTGCTTGACACGGTTAATCACGTGGGGATTGGAGTGACCCACATTGACGACGGCAATACCGGCGAGTAAATCAATGTACTCACGGCCATTCGTATCGTACAAATGGGCATTCTGGCCTGTGGCAAAAGCAACGGGGAATCGTTTGTAATTTCCAATGAGATGGTTCAACATTTTTTATCCACCATAAGGTATTCGATAAGTTCCGCAGGGATCACCTGACGAACAAATTCTACAGCGTGAGCGATCACCTGTTCTGAATTCCAGCACTGCAATATCTGCTGCGCCAAGGTCTCGCTCTGAGCACCACTAATCTTCGAAAGCATGACATGGACTTCAGGAATAGCTGGGGTACGAACGCTGAAGGAACGGTACCCTAAGCCATGTAGAATGGGAAGATAAAAAATATCGGAGGCCGCTTCGCCACAGACGTTTACTGGCAGGCTGAAGCGTTTGGCTGACTTGGCAATCATTTCCAATAGGCGAAGCACGGGAGGGTGAAATGGGCTGCATAATTGCCCTACGCCACGGCTTGTCCGGTCGGATGCCATCGTATACTGCACGAGGTCGTTCGTACCGATACTCAGGAAATCGACGTACTTGGCAAACGCACCAATACTGAGTGCACAGGCGGGAGTTTCCACCATAATACCAACCGGAAGGCGTTCGGGAACCGTAAATCCTTCGCTCTTTAACTGCCGCTTGGCTTCCTGAATAAGGTTTAACGCTATTTTTACCTCTTCAGGAAGGGTGACCATAGGGAGTAAAAGCTGAATTTCGGCACAGTCGGACATCGAAATAATCGCCTTGAGGTGCGTCACAAATGCTTCGCGATTGGAAAGTGAATAGCGGATGCCGCGATTCCCCATTGCTGGATTTTCTTCGCGGGGTATCTCCATAAAGTCAGCGACTTTATCGGAACCAATATCAAACGTGCGGATCGTCGCTGGGAGGAAATTGCTCTTTTCGAGTATCGAACGGTAAAAAATCCGCTGCTCTTCAAACGAAGGATAACGCTGCATTTGTAAGAGCATAAATTCACTGCGCAGCAGTCCGATGCCACGAGCGTTGTATTGTTGTAGGTGCATCGCTTCAGCGGGAATTTCTACGTTCCCGTACAGGGCTACGTCGGTGTGATCGGCGAGCAGCGATGAAGAGATCAGGAGCGCTTTAAAACGAATCAAATTGCGCTGGCGCGCGCGGTATTCAGCGAGTGTACTCTCGTCCGGGTCGATAATAAACGTCCCCTTGAAGCCATCCATGAGCGCCAGACACCCTTCGGTTTCGCCAAACTCAACCCCAGAAATCAGCGGTATTTCCATGCTTTTGCAAAGGATAGCCGTATGGCTTAACTTTGAGGTATTGGCTGTTACCGCCCCAATAATGCCACCAGCGATTAACGTCGTCAGTTCACTGGGCGTAATATCGTTGGCATAGACAATGGCACCTTTTAGCTCGTCATTGCCAACGGAATCAAAGCCCGTGGCGTCGTCGCCATTCAGAGCAATTTTCGCTGCATTTTTCAATACCAATGAGGTGACAGCCAACACATCGCTCATCCGCTCGCGCAGATAGGCATCGCGTACCTCCTGAAAAGAGGTTTGAATTTTTTCATTAAATTTTTGGATGGAATATTCCAGCGAATAGCGTTGGTCGCGAATCAACTCGCTAATCGAATCGACAAACGACGTATCATCGAGCATCATGATCTGCGGCTCGATAATAAATTTTTGTGTCTCTCCGAGAAGATTCACAATCACGTCCATTGAGTCGGAAAGTTCACGGCGCGCACGCTCACGCGCTAAAGTAAAGCGCTGCTGCTCTGCTTCTATTTCATGAGCAAGAATATAAATCGACTTAATGACGTTTTTATATTCATAAAGCCGCACCAGTTTTCCGATAGAAATACCGTTACTGATGCACGAGCCAAGGTATTGTTCCAAGGTTATTCCTCGTCAAAGCGTTGGTTAAACAAAGTCTCCACGGCTTCTAACGCCTCTTGCGCATCGACTCCTTCAGCCACAATTTCCACTTCACTCCCCATCGGAGCGGCCAGCATGAGCAGTCCAAGAATACTCTTGGCGTTCACATTGCGACCCATGTGGCTCAGGGTGAGTTTGGCATCCCATGCGGTGGCCACTTTTACCAATTTGGCGGCTGCTCGTGCATGGAGACCAAGGCGATTTTGAATTTTAATTACCTTCTTACATGTGTTCAGGTGTGTGGCCATTGCATAATCCCTAAAAATTCGAGTATCAAAACGAGCAGCGCCGCTACTATAACAAAGAGGTTTACCCGCATAAAGTGAAATAGTGCGAGTGTTAGGATCAGAATTCCCCCTGCTAGAGCAACATAAGCCATCTCGAACTGTTCTGTAATACGATGCAGCACTATCGTCGTGAGTAAACCAGCCAGAAAGTAATGCGAGTGTTTTAAGCCATCAATCACGGTGTGCAGGATGTCAGGACGTAAACGGTGAATAACCTCCATGCCGTAATGGTATCCCATAAAAAAACCAACAATGCGCGTAAGAATGGTAACTGAGGCATACACCACTAACGGTATCCAAAAGGCGAATGGCCGCGTTGGTTCGTACATGGCGAGCACAACACCAACCGCGAAAATTGCGGGGCGAAACGTCGCCCAAAAAAATCCATCCCCGACGGCACCCAGAAAACTCGACAATGCGCTCTTATAGTCAGTCGCTAAATGCGATCCGTGCTTGTATTCATAATGCAGCGCGACCCCCACGCTAATGCCCGCAAGGTACGGGTTCGTGTTAAAGTACCGTGCAAAATTTCTGATCGTGGTTTCAGGTAAACGAAGTGTGCGCAGCAGTGGCCACGAGGCATGATAAAAGCCAATCCCTTGCATATTATTGAAATTCCACGACGATTGAATAAAAAAGAGCCGCCACAGCACGCGTCCGAATGCAAAAATATTCATAACCAGCCTCCCCAGATAATTGCACCGCCACAGGCTATTCCGGCGAGTGAGTAGTAGAAAGAGCGCCGATTTTGAAAGTTATCGTGTGCCAAAAAGAGAATACCGATGACGGGCAATAAATACCACTGCAGTGCAAGACCTGTAGCAAATTGGAAGTGGTGCACTAAGCGGTTGATATAGGGGAACACAAACGAAAGACCCATAAATCCAACCCAGCCGATGATCATTCCGTTGAGGCTGTTAATAGCAATACCAGCAAGGTGAAAGCGACTGGCAATGCCGTGGTTCCCTTGAGTGATGTGATATTTCGCCGCGCCAGCAAAAAAGCCATTGGCATTCCGACCAAGGGTATCGAGTAATAGCGCCATGAAGGTGAGGGGGAAAATCAGGAGAAACGCGACCATTAAGCCGGTCGCGTCGATGGAAATTTGCGAGGCGGCAAATGCGGCAAATGCCGATGCCGCCACCGACTCGTTCGTGTACATACTGGCTCCTGCTGGGATAAAACTTACCCACAACAACTGTATTGCCGCGCCACACATCAACCCCATTTCCCAGTTTCCCACCAAAGCACCTGCCAGCGTACAGCCGATCAATGGCTGCGAAAAGCCAAACTGACCAAAGCTGTAGCGATCTATCTCGATACAGGCAAAAAGGAGAGTAAGGAGAATGGGTTCCATCAAAGTGTGAATTTTTTCCCTCCTGGGACTTGTTGAAAAGTGATTACCATACCAGCATTTTTCATGTTTGTGAGCTGGGCGAGTTCCGCATCAGAAATCGATATGGCATCAAAACTATGTGTGCGACTGGCCGTTTTTTGGACACAGCCCACGTTAATAGTTTCCACTTCGTGCGCCGCAATTGCGGCGGCCATTTGATCGATACTTTTAAAGAGAAAAAGGGTCGCTTCGCCTTCATCAAGTAAACCGCCACACTCTTCCGGACGGACAAAATGAACCGTTATATGGCGCGGAACGGCGCACTGATAAATCTGTTGCCGCAATTTATCGAGTGCCACCTCGCGATCGACCACCACAATAGCTTTCACTTTCAGGTAACGGAGCCAGCCGTGAACCACCTGCCCGTGAATGAGCCGCTCATCAACCCGAATGAAACTAGATTTCTTCAATTTTCTGCCTCATTATTTCAGACGCAAGAACTATTCCACTAATTCCCTCTTCGCGAGCTTTGGATGCGAGTTCATGCGAAGAGGTGGCTTCGGAGCGTTCCACCAGAACACGAATGACCATTGGAAGATTGACACCCGTCAACACTTCGACATTTTGATTGTTCAGGTAGGAAAGTGATATGTTCGATGGAGTTCCCCCAAACATATCGGTCAATATCAACACACCGTTGCCAGTATCGATATCACCGAGCGCTTTTTCGTATTTACTAAAAATAGCGTCAACGTCATCCTGAAAGTCGATACTCAGCAAGTCAATCCCTTCCTGAGGCCCAACGATCGATTCAGCGGTTTGTAGTAATTCACGGGCGAGGTTTCCGTGGGTAGCAATGATAATTCCAATCATGTGGTTCTCCTTTATACTCAATCGCGACCAGCGGTTAAACGGAATTTTCTTTTTGGTGATCTCTATGATAGACAGAAACACGGTACTTTTCCATCCCTGAATAGTGATGGCTGAAGTAGCGAGCAAGCGAAACGCTGCGATGGCGGCCACCGGTACACCCAAAGGCAATCGTAGCGTACGCCTTTCCTTCCTGCACGTACCAAGCAAACATGGCATCAAACATCTCGCGCCAGCGGGCGATAAAGTCCTGCGTTTGCGGATCCAGAATCACAAAACGGTAAATTTCATTTTCTAATCCCGTTTTTTGCCGTAATTCAGGGACAAAATAGGGGTTGGGCAGGAAACGGACATCAATCACGTTGTCAGCGCTGCGGTAGATACCGTACTTAAAACCGAACGACACAAAGGTGATGTTCAACACCTTCTGTTGACCTTCGGGATCAAAAAGATCTATCAGTTGCCCTTTCAGTTGATGAATTGTCATATCGGTCGTATCGAGCGTGGTGTCAAAAACATTCAGCCAGCCACCAATATAGTTCCGTTCGCGCGCCAATGCGTCGTGAAGTTCCCCCTGGAAAGGGTGAGTACGCCGCGTAATGGAGTAGCGGCGGAGTATTTCATCTTCGTCGGCGATTAACAACAAGGTTCGGACGCTAATCCCTTTTGTGGAAAGATGGTCGATAATCTGCTGCAGCGTGTCCGTTTGTGCCGCGTACAAGGTGCCAATAACAATACATACCCGTTCGTACTCTAGCCGACCAAGTTCTTCAATAACCGTTTCTACCAGCGGTAACGGGATGTTATCCACCCGATAATACCCGATATCTTCCAACACAGCGGCGGCAGTGGTTTTACCAGCTCCGGCGAGACCTGCAATAAAAACGGTTTCCATATATTACTCCTCGTGCTTCAGGGAAAGGTTACGGGCATGTCTTTCCATGGTGTGCTGCAATGTTCCCATCAACCGCTCATGTGTCCGTTGACCCATGTTTCTGAGGATAGTATTGCGCGCCAGCACTTCAATAATTTTCGCGATATTTCGTCCAGGACGCATCGGAAACGTCACAAATGGCAGTGTGACACCAAGGATGTCAATAGTGCGATCTTGGAAGTCGACCCGTTCGTATCCGACACTTTTTTCTTTGGTCCAACTATCGAGCTGAATAATCACTTCCACGCGCTTTTTGCGCCGCACACTGGCTGCGCCAAACAGATCGCGGATATCAATAATCCCCATCCCGCGCACTTCCATATGGTGTTCCAGCTCAGGTGTTGAAAAAGCCACGAGCTCGTCAGAAATGTTGCGTACTGACACCACGTCGTCGGCCACTAACCGGTGTCCATGGGAAACCAGATCAAGGCAACACTCACTTTTCCCGATGCCACTTTCACCGGTTATCAAAATCCCGATGCCGTGAACATCCATCATGCCACCATGAACGATGGTTTCGGGAGCCAGTTCATACTCTAAATAGCGCGAAACGGTGGTGATGATATGCCCAGAAGGTTGCGCTGAATACAAGAGCGGTACGGTATGTTTTTGGCAAAGTTCCGCTAAAAAAGTGGGTATTTCCTGCGCATGGCAAAGGATAATGCCAGGAAAGGGATGGGTAAGGAAATTTTCTACTTGGGCTTCAGCGCGGTCTATAGGCAGGGAGTGAAGGTAGCCAACTTCGGTTTGCCCCCAAATTTGCACTCTATCGGTGTGAATAAATTCCATAAACCCAGCGAGCGCTAGTCCACTTTTTTGGATTCTGCCATTGGTTACTGGGTTTTTCATGCCAGAGCCGGCAAGGATACTCAAGGCGAGTTCAGATTGAAAGCGCTCATAAATGTCGCGAAAAGTAAGTGGTAATGGCTGTTCAATCATGTGTGTTCACCTGTATCGTTTGGCGTTGAGTCAGCGAAAATAACAATGCCTATCCTTCAAGCAGTATTTTGAACCCAATAGCAATAAGAATCAATCCTCCGATAAATTCCATCCGATTTTCACCACTGTGGCCAAATCGATTTCCCAAATAAACGCCTGCAATAGACATGATAAATGTGACTATACCGATCACAATAGCGGGATAAAAAATATCCACGTTGAGTAAAGAAATCCCGACGCCAACAGCTAATGCATCAATACTGGTTGCTATCGCTAAGGCAAAGAGGCGAAATAATGAATGGAATTTCGCCTCATCAGTAACTGGGCAGCTATCATCGTTTGTCTTTTGCCATGATTCCCATATCATTTTTGTCCCGATGGCGGCTAACAGAAAAAAGGCCACCCAATGGCTATAACTTGATATTGATTCGCGAAAATTCAAACCCGCCAAATACCCTATGATAGGCATAATAGCTTGGAATCCACCAAAAAGCAGTGCAACACGCAGTGCATACTTGATTTGGAAACACCGTGCGGTAAATCCGGTAGTGATACTTACCGCAAAAGCGTCCATCGCAAGGCCGACGGCGATCAAAAAAACGGTTGCGGTATCCATCGATGCTTGCTCCATAAAAAAACGGGAGCGCTTCTGCGCTCCCGTTAGCTTGTATAAACTCTGAAGGTGAATGTCCAATAAAATACGCGTTGGGTTAAAAATCAGCTTTAGTAAACGTGTACGCGTATTCAGTATGATCACAATAGGTATTATTGATAATCCCTACAACGTCTTCTACAAATACCAATTCTTCATTGGTTGGAATAACAAAAACACGAATGGCAGAATCTTTCAACGATATTTCTGTTTCACCAGATTTACTGAAAGTTTTTGCGTTCAGCGCGAAGTCGATTTTAATTCCAAGGCAATCTAAATCTTCCAAAACCTTTTGACGAATTGCCCCGGCATTTTCGCCAACACCAGCGGTAAAGACAATCGCATCAACACGGCCAAGAGCTGCGGCATACGCACCGATATATTTTTTCAGGCGATACGCTTCCATTTCGATAGCGAGTTCGCACAACTTATCGCCAGCTGCGGCTGCTTCGATAACATCACGACGATCAGTAAACTTGCCAGTGATGCCCAATATACCGCTTTTTTTATTCAGCATATTATCGACATCTGTCGGGGTTATATTGAGTTTATTGGCGATAAACAGCGGAACGGCTGGATCAAGATCACCGCTACGCGTTCCCATAATGGCACCTTCCAGAGGTGTTAACCCCATAGAAGTATCGTAACTTAACCCATTTTTAATGGCGCACATAGAAACGCCATTACCAATATGTAAGGTAATAATATTGCATTCGCGGGCTGGTTTTCCTAGACGAACTGCCGCGCGTTTGCTGACGTACAAGTGCGAGGTGCCATGAAAACCATAACGACGGATACCGTGTTCACAATACAGTGTGTTTGGGATGGCATACATAAACGACTTTTCTGGCATCGTCTGGTGAAAAGCCGTATCGAAAATAGCTATCTGAGGCACGCTTGGCATAATCGCCTGTGCGGCACGGATACCAGAGAGGTTTGGTGGGTTGTGCAGCGGTGCAAGGTCTTGCACGTCTTCAATGGCCTGAATAACATTGTCGTCAATGAGCACAGAACGGGTGAATTTTTCGCCACCATGTACCACGCGATGTCCAACAGCGCTGATACTCCCCATATCAGCAACGACTTTTCCATTCCCAGTAGTCAATGTTTTCACAATCAAATGAATCGCACTTTCGTGGTTTGAGCATTCGTATTCTTCACGCAAAGTATCCTGACCCGGCACTTCATGAATAATAAATGAATCACCAATACCAACGCGTTCTACAACACCTTTGGCTACAACGCTTTTTTTGTCCCAATTAAATAGCTGGTATTTAACAGACGAGCTTCCGCAGTTCAGTGCAAGTATATCCATCGGCAACCTCTCTTTCTTTCGTATTATTTCATTGATTGAACAGCAGTTATAGCCACTAAATTCACAATATCCATTGCTTTACACCCGCGTGAAAGATCATTCACTGGTTTTGCTAATCCCTGAATAATCGGGCCGATAGCTTCGGCTTTGGCAAAACGCTCAG
This sequence comes from Chrysiogenes arsenatis DSM 11915, assembly GCF_000469585.1. NCBI lineage: Bacteria > Pseudomonadati > Chrysiogenota > Chrysiogenia > Chrysiogenales > Chrysiogenaceae > Chrysiogenes > Chrysiogenes arsenatis. The sequence continues at coordinate 101,424 of NZ_AWNK01000011.1, read as the reverse complement.
TGAGTTTATATCCGATATTCCCCGCATCGAGTGTTGGGAACACAAGAATATTTGCTTTTCCGGCAACAGCACTGCCAGGTGCTTTTCTTTCGCCAACTGATGGAATGAGGGCAGCATCGGCTTGCAGCTCACCATCAACGGACAATTCCGGAGCATTTTTACGAATAATTTCGATAGCACCACGAACTTTATCGACATCAGCGTGTTCAGCGGAACCTTTTGTAGAAAAACTCAACATCGCTATACGCGGTTCAGCGCCTAAAAACGCGCGGCAACTGGTGGCAGTAGAAATGGCAATTTCAGCGAGTTGTGCCTGATCTGGATTTGGATTCACGGCACAATCAGCAAAAAGTACCGCACCATTTTCGCCAAATTGCGGGTTAGATTCGCTATACATAATAAAACAGCTTGATATCGTTTTTATCCCTGGCTGTGTTCCAATGACACGGAGTGCGGCACGCAGAACGTCACCTGTAGTATGACAAGCACCTGTAACACAACCATCCGCATCACCAAGATAAACTGCCATAGAGCCATAATAATTAACGTCTTTCATTGATTCTTGTGCTTCTTCGAGCGTTAACCCTTTTGCTTTGCGTTTTTGGTAATACGCATCAACATAGGCGGCATATTTTGGGCTTGTTGCTGGTTCGATAATGGTTATGTCGTGAAAAGCAAAGCCAAGTGTTTTGAATTGATTTTGTACAGTATCAATATTTCCGAGAAGAACAACATTGCTGATTTTTTCGTCAGTAATAATGCGAGCTGCTTCCACAGTGCGAGGATCTTCGCCTTCAGGCAGAATAATTGTGCGTATATTCCCCTTCGCTTTCGCCTTAAAATTATCAAGAGTACTCATGGGCTTTCTCCTTTGCTTTTATAAATTTGTATCTATATACACGCTGATTTTCGGGCGAAGTATAGCATATATGGGGAGTTTGTCAGTGCGCAAAAATGAATTTTTTTCACTAAAATTGTAACGTTTCATTCGTCCGAATTTCAGCAGGGAATGGCGTAGTGGAAGTAACTATCAAAGTGGTCGGAAAGGTGATGAAAATATCGAGTAGCGCTTTGGAGTAAGTGTGATCAAGCCCAGCGCTCATTTCATCAATCAAAATAATTGGAAATGTAGTTTTTGCTTCTTGCATCAGCAGAATTTGCGCTAATTTTAGAATGATAGCGATAAAGCGTTTTTCACCGTATGAAGCATATTTTCCACTATTCATTCCACCATACAAAAGGGTGATCTCTTCACGATGCGGACCAATTGACGTGTATCCGTAATGGAGATCATCGGCTTGTTTTTCGTGAAGATCGTGACGAAACTGCTCATCATCAAAAAAAGATTTTTTTTGACTGGAAGGGAGAAAGAGTTCTATTTTTTTACTCAGAGAAAGCTCTTTTTCGATAGAGTTGAGTTTTTGTTGTAATCGTTCAAAATAGAGAAAACGCTTTTTATATAATGTGGTAGCTGCGGGTATGTATTGATCATCCCAATATGGTAAAGATCTTTGGTCATTTTGCCGCAAAACAGCATTGCGATGCCGGAGAATTTTTTGAAAAAGTGTTAATTCCGATAAATACCCTGCATCATCATAGAAAATACCACGGTCAAAAAACTTTCTGCGCGATGTAGAGGTATTGTCTGTAAGGTTAATATCATCAGGAGTGAGCGAAATAACCGCCCGTTGTTGCAGATATTCCGTCAGGTTTAGTGGAGAAAACCCATTGAGTAAAATATTTTTTTTGTCATGAAAGAGGGCTATTTGCCGAGTCGTGTCGTTTTCTTGTAAAGTTATACAACAAGATTTCTCTTTTTTAGCAATACACTCTTTTAATACATTCGTTCGAAAAGAACGGATATTCGCTACAACGTGAATCGCTTCTAAAAAAGATGTTTTCCCGCTGCCGTTCGCTCCGATAATCGGATAAATGCCTTTTTCGAAAGTGTACGAAAATTCAGGTATATTGCGAAATGCCGCTAATGAGACATGGAAACCATCCATCGTCAGCGATTACAGTCGGTTTGGCATTAAAATATAGTAGGGAAATGGTTTCGTATTGCTTTCAGTCGTTTCCGGTAAAAACATACTGACACTACACCCTTCATTAAAGCGAATTTTTACTTTTTCAAATTCAATATGGTGAATAATATCAGTCAAGTAACGTAAATTAAATCCTACCTCTAATTGACTTTCGCTCGAATTTGATTCGATATCGATAGTTTCTTTTGCGTTTCCGAACTCGGGAGATTGGATAGTTGTAATAATAGAACTATCGGTCGCGGTAAATTTTATTGTTCGTGAAGCGTCATTATTTGAAAAAATTGCAAGGCGTTTAATAGCATCCTTAAACGCTTTGTTATCGAGAACTATTTCAATCGGGCACTCTGTGGGGATGACTTTCTCGTACAACGGGAATTTCTTTTTGAGAATCGTTGTTTTGAGGATGTCATTATTCGTTTTCAGTATCATTGAATTTTGTTCAATAATAATCTCGATATCCTCTTCTGTATCACTGATAACTTTGATGATTTCGGGAATACAATTTCTTGGAATAATAACTTCTTGTTCCTGATGCTCTGTTGTAGGAACAGCGTATACAGCGAGACGATGACCGTCAGTGGCAACCGTTGTTAGCGTATTATTCTGGGTTTTTAGCAACACACCACTTACACCATAGCGGCTTTGCCCTTCGCAAGAACAAAAAACTGTCTTGGTAATTAAGTCGGAAAGTATTTTGGCTGGTACTTTAAATGTAGATGATTCTGTATCTTGTGTGATGTCGCTCTCTGGAAAAAGCGATGCATGAGAGGTAAGGAGTTTGAAATTACTTTTACGACAAATAACTTGAAGCACATTGTCAGTGGACTCAACAATCACAATGTTATTCGGGAGTTCTTTAATCGCTTCGTAAAATTTTTTTCCGTTCGTTAAAATAGAGCCGTTTTCAAGAATATTGGCTGAAATAGTGCTGGTAAGACTGATATTGCGATCAGTACTATGAATCTGTAATTTCCCATCAGTGGCCACTAAGTGGACATTGGTTAAAATATTGTTGGTGATGTTTTTTGAACTACAAATACCCGAAGCCTTAAATAAACCTTTTTCGAGATCTTTTTTTTCTATTTCAAAGCGCATTATTTGATTCTCCCGTGAGTTATAAACGTTCTTTACTATATATTAAGTTATTCATTAAAACAGTAGTAGTAAGAGTAGGTGGTGTGGAAATGTTTATAAATAGTATTTCTCCTGTCTTTATAACCAGATACTTAATTTATTAGCGTGTTGACAGGAGTGTTCTTTTTTCCACAAAACCCACAGGCGTAAAGTTTTCCACAAAATCAAGAGTTATTCACAAGCTTTTCAACAAAATATTCCACTCTTTTTCTACACGCAGTTGTTTACAAGGTTTTCGTTGAGATTGTAAAGGAAAATATGGTAGGTGTTAGGGTAATTATTTAACAAGATGTATCGGAGGTGAGTTATGGCAAAGACACTGGAACAGAGTCGTACACTTGACAACCTTATGAAAGCTTTTGCGGGGGAATCACAGGCACGGATGCGTTACACGTATTACGCATCGAAAGCGCGTAAAGAAGGGTATAATCAGATTGAAGAAATTTTCCTTGAGACGGCTGATAATGAGCGTGCACATGCAAAACGTTTTTACGATGCTATTTTAGATAATATCCTTGAACAACCAGCGATGCTCACAGTAAATGCTGAGTATCCAGTGGCATTAAAAAACACCCTTTTTAACCTGCAGGAGGCAGCAGCAGGCGAAAACGAAGAGTACACAGTATTATACCCTAACTTTGCTGCTATTGCGCGTGAAGAAGGATTTGTTGCTATCGCCACTATATTTACCAACATCGCAAAAGTTGAAAAAGAACACGAAGCACGATATTTAAAATTTGCCGATAATATTTTGAAATCGCAAGTCTTTGAAAGAGACGCAGTGCAACACTGGAAATGCCGTAATTGCGGATATGTAGCTGACGGGTTCAAAGCTCCAGATGTTTGTCCAGCGTGTTTACACCCGCAAGCGCATTTTGAAATCAAAGCCTATAATTGGTAGATATTTCTTTTTCTTGTCTAGTGGGGCAGATCGGTATGTCTGCCCCTTTTGTTATGCTGTCGAATCCGATGACTCCAACACGTAACAACCAATTTCCTGTGCAAAAAATGCGATCCCCTCAGGGGATTTTTTCGCCTTCTTCTTGGTGTCCGCTAGAATTGATGAAATATTATCCAGCGTTATATTCATTTGGTTTTGCTCCGCAAGCATAATAGCGGCACTCACCCGCAGGAGGGTAAAGCTGCACTCCTGCCCACTACGATCGCGTGAATGGTAGCACCCTTGGCGGATCTCTTCTTCGGTGTAAAAAGGGGCGATAGCATCGGTAAACTTCAAGAGAACTTTGGCGACCTGATCCCGGATGTTTTCGGCACTATTCTTCCTTTCTGGTAGCAGTGTCAGTGCCACAAAAAAATCATCGCCGCCTATGTGGCCTACAAACGCCGAGTGGCCGGTAAACGATTTTTTAAGGATATCGGTAAACAGAAGAATGGCCCGATCCCCCTGACGAAAGCCGAAACGGTCGTTAAATGGCTTAAAATTATCAAAATCGAAATAAATGAGGTAATGGTCGTGGTTCGTGTCGCTGAGGCAGGCGACGATATGGTCGTTAATTAAAATATTTCCCGGAAGTTTACTGAGCGGATTCACGTCGCGCGCAAATGCCAAATTCTTCTCGTTTAATGTATTTAACAGAGATTTTGCGGTTAAAAAACCAATATAGCGTTGATTTTCGGTAAGTTGTACCCCTTCGGCTTCGGCATTTTGCGCAAAAATGGAGAGGATTTTTTCGAGTGGCATATGGATATCGGCCACAGGCGAGTCGTCGATATATTTACGCAATGAATGGGTAAACCAGCGATTACACAGCAATTCTTTGCCGTAGGGCGAGTAGATGTACTTTTTAAGGGTTTTTTCACGAATTATCCCCAGTGGTTTGCCCAGTTTGTCAATCACGGGGAGGTAGTTGAATTCTTCGTTTAGGCGCATTCGGGTAAACAGATCTTCCATGGGGGTATGTTCTTCCAATGGCTCAATATGAACCATTTCGCGCAGTAGCAGTGCTTTATCGTTGGAAATATTTCGCCGCTGATTTTCATGAAATTCGCGAATTTTATCGTATTTTACGGCCAATTCACTGACTATTTCGGTGGGATATGCCACTAAATACCCTTGGATAAGGTCGCAACCGATTTCGCGGCACACCGAATATTCATCTTCCGTTTCAATCCCTTCAGCAACCACGGTGACGCCTTGCAAGTGTGCAAGGCTGACGATATGCGAGCAGTAGGATTTCTTTTTAATATCGCTTTGGATGGAGCTAATCAGGAAGCGGTCGATTTTGATAATGTCAGGATCGGAATGATAGAGGAGTTCAAACGAAGCGTGACCAACGCCAAAATCGTCAATGGCAATAGTAAATCCGCGTTGCTTGACCAATTCTAAAACAGCGCGAAATGACGAGGTGTGACTGTAGTTGTAGTGATGTTTTTCGGTTAATTCTAAACAAATGACGGAAGTGGCCACGCCGAGTTCTTCTAACAGTTGTTCAAAAATCCCTGATTGGTAGTTGGGCATTTCAACCACGCGGTGATCGTAATTGTAGAACAGGCGGAGTTTTTGGTGGAACGGGATGTGTAGAAATTTCAGGATTGCTTTACGGCGCAAGGCAATATCAACCGAAAAAAGCACCCCTTCTTGATATGCGGAAGTGAAAAAATGGTCTATTGAGTGAAATCCCGCTTTATTGACACCCCGAATAAGTGCTTCCAACGCAAAAGTACTTCCGGTAAGGGTATTAACGATTGGCTGAAAAGCGTAGTCCGTACACTCGATAGCGCGTTGCCATTTTTGACTCAGCATAAGATCCTCCAGAATCGCTCTGCCCGGTTCGTCGTCTATCGTAAAAATGGTTGCTTGGTTCAGTGTAGATGAGTCGAGTGTGAACATGCTTATTTCTCCCTCAGTCGGATGCGGAAAAGGTTACCGTTGCGGCTCCCTTCGACCACGATAGCGGAACCACGATAGAGTTGAACGATGTGCTTGACGATGGACAGGCCGATGCCTGTCCCGCTAATTGACTGATTGCGAGACTTTGAGACCGTGTAAAAGCGCTCGAAAATCCGTTCCCGTTCTTCGCGTGGGATCACTGGCCCTTCGTCTTCAACCTCAAGCCACACCTGCCCGTCGCGCCGAAAAAGGGCAATGTGAATGTGAGTGCCGCGTGAATATTTTAAGGCATTATCAATGAGATTGGACAGAATACTGAGGAGGTGGTCGTACTGAACCCGTGCCGATTCGAGCGCGATGTTGAAGCAGAGTGAACGGCCATTGTCGAGCCGCCCAAAACGCTCTTGCAGCTCATCGCGCAACTCGCTCATCATTGTTGGCGCAGTAATTTCAAATTGATTGCCTTTGGATTCGAGCTTGCTCAGTTTAAGAATATCGTCAATGGTATCGCTTAAACGGCGCGAACTTTTAAAAACGATTTCTAGAAAGCGCCGTGCCGTTGCTGGTGGCATATCGGGATCGTTCAGAATGGTTTCGGCGTAGCCCATAATCATCGCGAGCGGCGTACGCAGTTCGTGCGAAATATTGCCGACCAGCTCGGCTTTGTATTCTTCGTAACGGGCTTCTTCGGTAACATCAAAAAAAACAATCAACTTCTCTTTCGTCAGGCGGCGGTAGCTCACTTCAAAAATATGTTCTTCGAACAAGAATTTTTCCCAATCTTTTTTGCTATTACTGTCTAAAATTTGCTTGAAAAACGTAATGATTTTAAAATGATTGACGTCGCCCAAAATGTTTGCACCAGCCGGAAGGGAAACGCCGAGGTAGTCTTCAGCTTTTTGGTTGGCGTGGAGGATGGTATTGCGCTCGTCAAGCAGCACTATCCCTTCTTCCAAAATGGCAAAAATATGGTTGAGTTTCGCCTGTTCCGACTCTAATGCCTCTTTTTGTTGCTGCATCGCACGGTAAATGCGGTAGATAAGTTCCACCACGTTCGTCATCGTTTTATCCTGAAAACGGGGAAATTCGATGTCAACATTGCCGGCTTCCACATTTTCCGCAATAAAGTCGAGTTTCTGAATTGGCAGCGTAATTTTTCGCGCGAGGTAGAGGGCAATCAGCGCTACGACAAAAAAACAGAGGATAAAAATAGCGATATGCTGACGGTTCGCTTCGGCACGCAGTTGGTCGAGATAGGTACTGGGATAGGCCAGTCGCAGAATCATCTCACTCTGCGGCAACTTTGCGGCGTAATAAATCATAGCCATCCCAGTCGTGTCGCTATGGCGCAGGGAGTATCCAGTTTTGCGCGCCATCGCTTCGATCACCTCGGGGCGGGCGATATGATTGTCGATGGTGGCGATGGTGCTCGCGTCGTGATGTGATTCGCTGATGACGGTACCGTCGGGAGCAATCAGGGTGATCCGTAGCGAAGTATCGCGGGTAACCTGCTGATGGCGTTGGTGCATTTCCGCATTAAATTCGGTCGGAAAGCGGTCAATGGTCGCCAGAATATTCCATTTATTTTGCATCTCGCGCACCAGTTCCTGGCGTGCGGCGTCTTGTAGTAGGGTGCTGGAAAAAGAAAACACCACCAGCATCACACAGGCAATGGGGAGATAGATGGTAAGGAAAACCTTCCCGAATGATTTCATACGTCGAGGCCGTAGCCTACTTTGGGGACAGAACGGATGATTTTCCCCGCCGCGCCGAGTTTTTTGCGGAGTGAGGAAATGTGAGCATCGACGGTGCGTGTGTAACTGTCGGACTCGTATCCCCAGATGGAATTGAGCAATTGATTCCGATTAAACACTTTACGCGGTTTTTTGATAAAAAGGAGCAGTAGTTCAAACTCTTTGACGGTCAGGGTAACTTCTTCCCCCGCGGCCATCACTTTGTGCATTTCAAGGTCAATCGAAAGGTCGCCATAGCTAAAGAGTTTCCCTTCAGATGTTTGCATACGGCGTAGGATAGTTTCAACTTTTGCGACGAGCACTTTCATACTGAATGGTTTAGTGAGGTAGTCATCGGCGCCTAATTTAAGGCCAGAAACGACGTCCTGTTCGCTGTTTTTGGCGGAAATAATCACCACGGGCAAATTCGTGTGACGGCTATTGCCTTTGACAATCTTCAGGAATTCGAGCCCACCGAGCCCCGGCAGCATCAGATCCAGCAGGATCAAATCGACATCGCCATCTTCCAGGAGAATCAATGCATCATTCGCATTTTCGGCGTTCAAAATTTCGTACTCACCCTCTTTTTCAAGGTTGTACGCAATCAATTCACGGAGTTCCTGGTGATCTTCAACGAGGAGAATTCGGTTCATGTTTCGCTTCCTGCAGTGATTTATGACGTATGTTGCGGCCAGTGACCATAAAAACGACTTGTTCGGCTATGTTCGTAGCATGATCGGCAACCCGCTCCAGCGAGCGGACGATTGACATCAACCAAATCGACCCACGCGTATTGCCAACATCTTCCAGAATATAATTCAATAAGTCGCGCAAGACTTGGGCGTGCAACTGATCGATAAAATCATCCAGTTCAATCACCCGTTCGGCCTGTGCGATATCGCGAGTAAAGAACGCGTCGACGGCGTCCTGAATCATTTTGGAAGCGTGCGCTACCATGATGGGGATATCGACATACGGTTTGATCTGCGGAATTTCGTTCAGATTCGTGATTTCCTTGCAAATATCGACACAGAGATCGCCAATTCGCTCCAGATCGACAATAATGCGCGCCGCCGTCATTACGTAGCGCAAGTCGGTTGCCTTGGGCTGATAGAGCGCAATCGTGCGGACGCAGATGGTATCGATAGCGTTGTCAAGCCGATCGACTTCATCATCGCGTTCAATGACGCGGAGTGCCAAAGCGGTATCGCGGTTGACGAGCGCTCCCAGCGAATCGCGTAGCATTTCCGTAACCGTGAGTGACATTTCGGCAATCAGAGTACGCAGTTCGATGTATTCCTGTTGATGGTATTTCATGTAACTCCTTTAGCTAAAACGCCCCGTGATATACGCTTCGGTCAGTGTATCTTTGGGCATGGTAAACATCACTTCGGTTCGGTTACATTCCACTAAACGGCCTAAATACATAAAAGCCGTGGTATCTGACAGCCGTGCGGCTTGCTGGATATTATTGGTGACCAAAATAATAGTGAGCGATGCTTTGAGTTCCAGCAACAACTCTTCGATTTTTCCGGTAGCGACGGGGTCAAGCGCGCTGGTCGGTTCATCTAAAATCAGGATTTCTGGCTCCATACTCAGGGCGCGCGCAATCACCAAACGTTGCTGCAACCCGAGGCTCAGCATGTGGGGTTTGTGATCCAAGCGATCTTTGCACTCATTCCATAACCCCGTGCGACGTAGCACCGCCTCCATGCGGTCGTCGAGTTCGGCACGGTGGGCGATGCCGCGCATTTTCAGCCCGTGACGCATGTTTTCACGTAATGATTTCGGAAAGAGCACCGGCTTGGGGAAAACCATCCCCAGTCGACGACGGAGCCACGTGCAATCGGTGCTTGGTGCCAGGACGTTGTTCCCGTCATAGCGAATTTCGCCCTGATAGGCGACGTTCGCATAGAGGTCGTGCATGCGATTGAAACAACGCACCAGCGATGATTTGCCACACCCCGAAGGGCCAATAATGGCAGCAATCTCTTTCGGGACAATATCCAGTGAAACGCGGTTGAGCGCCTGCATGGTGCCGTAGTGCAGCGAAAGTTCGTGGGTAGAAAGAATAGGCGCTGTCGCACTCATGGCAACATCCCTTCGCGCGCCAGTATGCGGCGAACTTGGTAGAGCAAAAGCGCACTGCCAAACAATAGCAACGTCGCAAATAAAAACAGCACAGAACTGCTTGTAGAGGCGTTAAAAAATGATACTGGTATTTCATGCAAGTATCCCATCAGCAAAAAAAGCGCCATCACCTCTGCCAGTGCACGCCCCATCGCTAATACAATTCCTGCAATCAGGCCGGTTTGGGCGCTCGGCAGTAACACATCGCGCACCACTTCGGTACGAGTCGCACCTAATGCATAGGCCGCTTCGCGCATTTGCGGATCAATTTTTAAAAATGCTTCCCGCATAGTGGTGGCCATGTAGGGGATCACCATCGCGGCGAGCACAAGGGAGGCGACAATAATATCAAGTTCAGGCAACCCTTCCTGAAAAAGGATGCCGAGAAGCGATACCGGCTCCGGTAAAAAGAGCGCAGCGACTTCAGATGTTTCGCGCGTAAAGGGCTTAAAAATAAATACCACCACCATGCCATACACAATGCCTGGCACAAAGGCCAGTGCTCCCAGCAAGCCTATGAAGGCGCTTCGGACACGCGATGGCGGAAGGAGTTCGCTCAGGAGTAGCGCGATAGCAAGCGAGATGGGTATTGCCAGAACCAATGCGAGGAGGCACGTGAGCACTGAACCGCTGGCAAGCGTCCAAAACGGAGGCGTCGGCGTTTCCGCAGCCAATACGCCCAAAGGGAAAAGCAGAACACTACACAGTGAAGTGGTAGATCGAAGCGCGTTCATGGTGTTTCTATCCTATTAAAGGCAACAATTTCGAGTACGGAACAGAATGTCCAAGGCCTCGTCAATGTATGCGCGCACACTATAATAGATGTCAAAAAAATGTAAAAGAAAAGTCAAGTATGAGGGCGGGCTCGTCTGCCTGCTTTAAAAGTAGGAAAATTTCATTTTACAGAAAATTGACATTTTCTTCGGAACTCCATGACAGCAGGTGTGTTTTATTGCAACCGCTGGCGACAGCAATAATCGCAAGGAGATTCCACTATGTCGAAAAAGATTACGTTTACCGCCCTCGCTCTTGCAGCGGCCACGGTTATCCCTGCCGCCGCGATCGCATCCAGTCTTGTTGATCCAAAACTTCCTTCTTACAAGCCAGTCCAGGGCGTTTCCGGCAGCTTGAAAAGTGTTGGTTCCGACTCCATGAATAATGAGATGACGCTGTGGGCAGAGGGCTTTTTGAAGCACTATCCAAACGTAAAAATCGAAATTGAAGGCAAAGGGTCTTCCACGGCTCCAGCGGCGCTTATTGCTGGTACCGCTCAATTTGGCCCGATGAGCCGCGCCATGAACGGCAAAGAAATTGACAACTTTGAAAAGAAATATGGCTACAAGCCAACCGAACTTGGCACCAGCATTGATATGCTTGCGGTGTATGTGAACAAAGATAACCCCATTGAGTGCATGACGTTACAACAGGTTGATGCGGTGTTTTCTAAAGACCGTCGCGGTGGTCATTCAAGTGACATTACGAACTGGGGTCAGTTGGGTTTGACTGGCGAATGGGCGGATAAACCGATCAGCCTTTATGGTCGTAATGCGGCTTCTGGTACCTACGGATACTTCAAAGAAAACGCGCTTTTCAAGGGCGATTATAAAGATACCGTGAAGGAGCAGCCAGGTAGCTCGTCAGTTGTTCAGGGTGTTGCCAGCGAAAAGTTTGGTATTGGCTATAGTGGTATTGGCTACAAAACGGCTGACGTGAAAACGGTAGCACTGGCAACTGGCCCGAATGCTACTTGTGTTCCGGCTGAACCCGCATTCGCGTACACCGGCGAATATCCACTTGCCCGCTTCCTGTATGTGTATGTCAACCACCAGCCTGGGAGTCAGCTTGACCCGCTGCGCGCTGAGTTCATTAAGTATGTCTTTAGTAAACAGGGACAGGAAGACGTCGTGAAAGATGGCTATTTCCCCGTGTCTAACACGATTGCAGTAGAGCAGCTATCCAATGTCGGTATTAAATAACTTTCAATAGAAAAAGGAGATAATTCAATGAAAAACTCTGTACTTGCTCTCTTAATAGTTCTCTGCATAGCGGGTTTAGCCTTTGCAAAATCTACCCCAGCACCTGAATACGCCAAGGCGGGTTTCGTAACATTTCTTGAAGATGGACGTCTGTGGATTTTGAAGGAAGGATCGAAGGATCTTGCTGATTTTCAGAAAAATGGTGAACTGGCAAAGTTTGTTGTTATCCCTGGTGGCGGACCAAAGGGGATGACCGTGAAGTCGCCTGACAAGGAAATTATCGAAGAATACATGGCGAAGTAACACGCTACGTATTGTGACGAAAACGGGGGCATACGTGCTCCCGTTTTTGCAGTTTTTGCCGAAGGCATTGTTTCGTTCCGCCATAGGTGTGGTGAGATGGAGCAACCGTAATAAATTTATGACAGGACACTATCACATGGCGACTTCTACATTTACCGGCGTCTATCGTAGGCGGAAAACAAGTTTGCGGGTAAAGTTGGCCGAGTTTTTTTCACGACTATTTATCACCATCGGGGGAATTGGGACGGTTTTAGCGGTAGCCACCGTGTTTATCTTTCTTGGCTCCGTTGTTGTTCCGCTTTTTCAGTCGGAAACAGCAAAGCCGCTTGCAACTTTTGGTGCGATGGAGACAACCTCGTCGAGTTTTATCGCGATCAATGAGTACAATACGGTAGGATTTTCCGGTGTGAATAACGGTACGGAACTTGATATTTTCCGTGTTGATACCGGCGCGATCATGAAAAAAGTGTTATTTTTTCCCGATGCAGAACCTACCGCCTATCACTATGACAATATCACCGGAACCGTTACGTATGGCTTTGCCGATGGTTCCGTTGTTTTTGGAGAAATAGGCTTTACGGTCGAATTCCGTGAACAAGAAAGTATCGACGAAGCACTTCGTCATACGCCTGAAGGTGAGTTGATTGTACTGGAAAACGGCTTGGCGGAAAAAACGCCCAGCGGACAGTTTCGCGCGTACACGGTTCGGTATCAGCTTGATGACCCGATTGCCGGAGCGGCGGGTGATTCTATTCTTTTAGTCGACCGCATTGTGCGTGCGAATGGGACGTTGCTGGCGACATTATCGGTCAACGGTGATTTGAATATTAGTTCTGTGACCAAACGGCGCAATTTATTGACGGGCAAAACAACCACTTCGCTGGCTTCAGGCAGTATCCACCTAGAGTATTTTGACAGGAAAGGCCAGCCGGAGTTTCTCTATCTTTCGGAAATTGGCGACACCGTGTATGTCATCTGGAAAGATGGCCACGTGGTGCGGATAGATTCGCGTATCATCGAAGCTCCAGTGATTGCCGAAGAGCTGGAGATGGTTGGCGATTCGAGCCGGTATATTACGAAAGTTGAACCACTGCTCGGGCGTCAAACATTGCTGGTTGGCGATTCTCAAGGGAACGTGACCACATGGTTTCGCATTAAGCCAGATAATGCTACCAGTGCAGATGGTGCCTTGTTGGTGAATGCATCACAATTTGCGGGAAGTGGATCTCCGGTGACAAGCATCATCTCTTCCTACCGCAAACGGATGTTCCTCGCGGGATATGCTGATGGTTCGGTACGGATTTTCCACGTAACGACGGATCGTGAAGTGCTGCATACGAGTATTGGCGATTCGCCGATTCAGGCACTTGCCATTTCACCGAAGAACGATAAATTCGCTGTTTTTAATCAGGAAAAAGGGGTGTTGTTTGAACTTCACGCGCCACACATCGAAGCGACGTGGAAGTCACTTTTTAGCAAAACCCGCTATGAAACTTCGGCAGAGGCAGAGCACGTTTGGCAATCATCAAGTGGTACGGATGACTTTGAGCCAAAGTACGGTTTGATTCCATTAATCTTTGGCACGCTCAAGGCGACGTTTTACTCTATGCTTTTCGGAGCGCCGATTGCTTTGATGGCGGCCATTTACACCAGTGAATTCTTAAATCGCAAAATTCGTGCGCGGGTCAAGCCCGTAGTTGAAGTGATGGCCAGTTTGCCGAGTGTTGTGCTTGGATTTTTGGCAGCACTGACGATTGCCCCTTTTGTTGAGGGATCGGTGCCAGCCGTGCTCAGTGCCTTTCTTACGATTCCGATAGCATTTTTGCTCTGCGCCTACCTTATGCAGTTATTGCCGACAGAAAAAATTATTCGCCTGAGCGAATACCGCTTTTATTTCATTTTTTTGGTTGCCTTGCCGTTGGGAATTTTTCTGGCGAGTGTTGTTGGGCCACTGGCCGAATCGGTCATTTTTTACGGTGATATTAAACTGTGGCTGAATGGCCGTGTGGGCGATGGTTTCCCTGGATGGTTTCTGATGCTCATCCCCCTGAGTGCGATAGCGGTAGCGTTTGGCATGAAGCGGATGAGCGAGTCGTTCAGTGACCGTATCGGTGCGAATACCGAGAACTCGCAGAAGGTTGGCCGCATCGAGTTGTTCAAGTTTTTGGTCGGCTTAGTGCTCACCTTTGCTCTGGCCGCCGCGCTAGCAAAGTTGATTGCTATGGTCGGCTTTGATTCACGTGCCGATTTACCGCTCGTTGGTCAGATCTTTGGCACGTATGTCCAACGGAATGCACTTGTCGTTGGCTTTATTATGGGGTTTGCGATCATCCCGATTATCTACACCCTTGCCGAAGATGCGCTGACCAGTGTTCCCGAACACCTCCGTTCGGCATCGTTAGCAGCTGGAGCAACGCCATGGCAAACGGCGGTGCGGATTATTATTCCAACCGCTATGAGCGGACTGTTTTCGGCGTTGATGATTGGACTTGGACGCGCCGTTGGTGAAACGATGATCGTGCTTATGGCGGCAGGTAATACGCCGGTACTGGAGATGAATCTGTTTAATGGATTCCGCACCCTTTCGGCGAATATTGCCGTCGAGCTTCCCGAGGCCGTCGTTCACAGTACCCATTACCGCACGCTGTTTCTGGCAGCGCTCACCTTGTTTGTCATGACATTCGTGCTGAATACGGTTGCCGAAGTGGTTCGCCAGCGGTTTAGAAAAAAAGCATTTGAACTGTAAGGAGCGCAAGAGATGTCAACGACGAACACGGTAACAAAGGCTCCACTACGATTTGTGAAACGATCAAAAACCTCTTTGCCAGCCTATGGGAACCCTTTGGTGTGGGCAACTGGCGGGGCGCTTGCGCTCTGTATTCTGATGATTGCCGGATTGTTGATACTGGTCTTTGCGGAGGGAGCGAAAACCTTCTGGCCATCTAGAGTGGTGCAGTATGAACTTCACAACGGTACGGTGCATGTCGGCGAAATTACCCGCTCAAGCCTCTATATCCCCAACGATACCGTTCTCAGATCATTGCCGGAAAACCGACGCGAAGCGATAACGAAAATGCTACAAGAAAATGACGGACGTTCGCAGCGGTGGCTGGTGCGTACCGGAAATTTTGAACTGACAAACGAGCACTTTAACTGGGTCAGCGACTTTGAAGTCCAACAAGAGAGCTACCCGGAATGGATGATGACGTTTGAGCGGCAGGAGTGGGGTCGTTTTTACGGTGTACCAAGCACGTTTATCATTGATGGCGAAGTCAAAGCGACGGCGCCGCACGAAATTATCGCCCTTTTTCAGCGCTACCATAGCGAAGTGCGTGACCGTTGGGAGCAGCGTCGGCGCATTGAAAACAAAGAAATCGGCAAAATTAACTACGAATTGGAGCGGATTCGTCTGGAAATGCGCCAAGCTCAAATTAATTACGATGCTCTCGTTCGTCTTGGAATAGGGCACGAAACCCGCGAGTATCGTGCGGCGCGCGACGCTTTGTCTGACGTGAATCAACGGTATGAAGCGCTCCATGCCAGTGCAAATATAAAATATGAAGTGTTTCGCAAACAAATAGCCGAACTGAATCAGGAAAACGCCCGCTATGCCTTGGTGGTCGATACCAGCACTGGGCACCAAAAAACGCTGGCGCTGGCCGATATCGTCCGTGCCTACCCTGCGAACCATGTTGGGACCGGATCGAGAATAGCGATTTACTTGAGTCGCTGGGCGGAATTCCTGTTTGACGATCCACGCGAAGCCAATAGCGAAGGGGGTGTTTTCCCTGCGATTTTCGGCACCGTCGTCATGACCATGATCATGTCGCTCCTCGTCGTCCCTTTTGGCGTTTTAGCCGCGCTGTACCTGCGCGAATATGCCAAACCGGGGCCGCTTGTCAGTACCGTGCGCATCGCCGTTAATAACCTTTCCGGAGTCCCAAGTATTGTCTTCGGGGTTTTTGGTGTCGGTTTCTTCTGCTACTTCGTTGGCGGGACGATTGACTCGATCTTTTTTGAAGCAAAACTCCCCAGCCCAACCTACGGCACCGGCGGGATTTTATGGGCATCACTCACGCTGGCGCTCTTGACATTGCCCGTCGTTATTGTGGCGACGGAAGAATCGCTTTCGGCTGTACCGCGCTCCATGCGTGAAGGGTCGTACGCCTGTGGTGCCAGCAAATGGCAAACCATTCAGCGGATCGTACTGCCCCGCGCGATGCCAGGGATTATGACCGGGATGATTCTCGCGATGGCGCGCGGCGCTGGCGAAGTGGCACCGCTGATGCTGGTGGGTGCCGTCAAACTTGCGCCGGAGCTTCCAGTTGATGGGATTTTCCCCTTCTTCCATTTAGAGCGGAGCTTTATGCACCTTGGTTTCCATATCTTTGACCTTGGATTCCAAAGCCAGAACTCCGAAGCGGCCAAGCCGATGGTGTATTCGACAACGGCGCTGCTGATAGGCATTGTTGCCCTGCTGAACGTAACCGCTATCTGGTTGCGGGCGCGACTGCGGCGTAAATTTGTGGCCAATGTGTTTTAGCCATCGCATCCCAAAGTGACAGACAGTAAAAACGATATACGCGAGGTACCCATGACGACAGCAACGATAGCCGAACCAGTGACCACCACGAATTTGAAAACCAATGTGATCGACGACCGCCTGAAAACCATTGCCAGTGGTGTGTTGGTTGAGCCGGTGATTCACAAAGAAATCAACGAATCGCCCGCGATTCTTGAAGTGAAAAACTTTAACCTTTTTTACGGACAGGCGCAGGCGCTGCATAACATCAACCTGAACGTTCCTGCTGGAAAAGTAACCGCTTTGATTGGCCCTTCAGGATGTGGCAAATCGACGCTGCTGCGCTCCGTCAACCGCTTAAATGACTTAGTCGATTCAGTACGCATTGAAGGGGATATTCTTTTGAACAAAGACTCTATCTACTCGCCCGGTGTCGATGTTATCGAACTACGCAAGCGGATGGGGATGGTGGCACAGAAGCCCAACCCCTTTCCGATGAGTATTTTTGAAAACGTTGTGTATCCGTTGCGTATTGATGGCATTCGCGATAAGCGGGTGCTGGCCGAAGTGTGCGAAAAGGCGCTGCAAGGATCGGCACTTTGGAATGAAGTGAAAGATCGCTTGCACGAAAGCGCCCTTGGCCTTTCTGGTGGGCAGCAGCAGCGGTTATGTGTGGCGCGTGCCATTGCCGCCGAGCCGGAAGTGCTGCTGATGGATGAACCGTGCTCCGCCCTTGACCCGATTGCCACGGGAAAAATTGAAGATCTGATCGACCAATTGAGCGGCAGCTACACGGTGCTAATTGTAACTCACAACATGCAGCAAGCCGCGCGCGTCAGCAAATATACCGCCTTTATGTATCTTGGACAGCTCGTAGAATACGGCACAACGATGCAGATTTTTAGTAATCCCGAGTTGAAAGTAACCGAAGATTACGTGTCAGGGCGTTTTGGGTAATCGTCAAGGTCTCTGTAGGAATGCGTTATTACGACCAAAGAGAGAAATCTGAAAAGAGTGGAGAAAGCTATGTCGATCATTTTTTTGCGTGAAATAGATGGCCTCAAATCCTTAGTCGAAGAGATGTGCACCCTCGTGACCGAAAACTTCGACAATACCGTCAGGGCGATCAACACTCTGGACGTGGCACTCGCGCACAGCGTTATGTTGCGCGACGAAGAGATAGACCGTTTAGAAGTAAGAATCACGGAGGAGTGCTTTAAAGTCATCGCTTTGCATCAACCGGTAGCGACCGATTTGCGCTTTATTATAGCGCTTATTCAATTCAATACGTATCTCGAAAATATCGGTGATCTTTCCGAAGATCTGGCCAGTATGGTTATTTCACTCAGCAAACATCTGCGTGTCACCAGTCCATTTGATATTGATGAAATGTCGGCAAAGGTGAAAAAAGTGCTTGATGCCTGCGTTGACTGCCTGATTCATCTTGACGGCAAGCGGGCGAAAGAGGCCATTGCGCTGGACGATGAAGTTGATGTGATGCACAAAAACAACTACCGCATGGTCAAAGATCAAATTATCCTGAACCCTGACCATATTGAACAAAATATGTACTACCTGAGCGCTTCGCGCTACTTAGAGCGGGTGGCAGATTATGCCACCAATATCGCCGAAGAGGTGGTGTATATTGTGCAAGGTGATATTATTCGCCACGCCAAATTGTATAAAAAACAAGATGGTAAAGGGACATTCTAACGCTCTTTCGGCAGGGGCAGGCGGTGTGTCTGCCCCACGCCAGTTACCGAACGACTTCTCCCGTCATCGAGTACAATTTCACATCGGTAATGCGAACCATAACGAGCGTGCCAATCAGCGCATCGTCACCCGCAAAGTGCACTATCGCATTGGTATCGGTGCGTCCGGCAAGCATCTGGGTGTTGTTTTTTGACCACCCCTCGACCAGCACCGGCAGGGTTTGACCCGCAAACTGCTGCCGCGCGCGTTCTGCAATTTCATTTTGCTTGGCAAATAAGCGATTGAGCCGCTCATTCATCACCTCAAAGGGAATTTGCTCTTCCATTTTCGCCGCTACCGTTTCGGGGCGTGGCGAATAGTTGAACGCAAAGATTTGCGCATATTCGACCGCTTCGACGATGCGCAACGTCTCCTGAAAATCCTCTTCTGTTTCGCTCGGAAAACCCACGAGGAAGTCCGACGAAAGGGCAATGTCGGGAATAGCCGCTTTGAGTTGCGCGACTTTGGCTAAATATTCTGCGGCAGTGTAGCCTCGTTTCATTAAGCCAAGAATGCGATCTGATCCTGCCTGAATCGGCAAGTGGAGATATTTGCAGATACGCGGCAACTTCATGGCCTCTATCAATTCCTCGGTAAAATCTTTGGGGTGCGAGGTCACAAAACGAATACGTACCAGTTCGGGAATTGCGTGCACCAGCCTGAGTAGTTCGGGGAACGTAATGGCCGTGCCTGCGCCATCAAGGCCGCGATAGGAATTGACATTTTGCCCGAGCAACGTCACTTCGCGCACACCAGTGGCGACCAAGCTATGCAATTCATCGAGAATGGCGGCCACAGGGCGCGATTGCTCGCGGCCACGCGTGTACGGCACAATGCAGTAACTGCAAAAGTTATCGCATCCATTCATAATCGTTACGTAGGCGCGCATGGGGTCATCGCGCCGTGCCGAAACTTCATACTCATCAAGCGCATAGTCGTCGATCACGTGCGTGTGCCGCTTGCCAAGCTCCGCTTGGGTAACAAATTCCATAAAGCGGGAGATATTATTCACCCCAAACACAAGGTCAATCAGGGGATTTTTCTGGAGTAGCGCTTCGCGCTGTACCTGAGGAATGCAACCGCAGACCGCAATTTTGTAGTCGGGACGTTTCTTTTTTATCGGGCGTAAGCGGCCAATATCGGAAAAAACTTTTTGCTCCGCTTTCGCACGCACGCTACAGGTATTAAAAACAGCCATATCCGCCGCTTCAGGCGTCTCGACGAGGGCGATGGAATGTTCGGCCAAAATCCCTTTGATGCGCTCGGAATCGTGGACATTCATCTGGCATCCGTAGGTCTTTATGTATACTTTTTCGATTTTCACAGGTTGAAAGTTCCTTTTACGAATAGAGTGCTGACGAAAGCTTCAGCGGCCTGGCAGCATAGCCTTAATTGACATTTGCATCAAGCACGTCAAATGAGATTTACTCAATCAACTCCAACCCTCGCGTATTCCAGTTCAGCACCGCCGTGCGCACCACCATTTTGCGTGCCAGTTCGGGGTAGTCAGACGCGATCACCTTCGCCGCAAACTGCGACAAAAAGCGCGACTTGAGTGTGGCGCGCGCGCGATCAACCCCCATCTCCTGATACGGTGCCGATGCCAGCAGTAAGAATCCATCATTGGGAATTCGCCCCTTTGACATATTGGCACTGATGATTCCCGCCGCTTTTTGAATCGGGTCAGCTAGATCCGGGCTATACGGGCCAATAATCAGGGCGATATTGGGGATGTGCAGGAAGTCAAAACCACGACCAATGCAGATGATCCATTCGCGATGTTCGATATCCAGCGTCCGTGCCGTCTGTCGCATCTCCTGAATATGCTCCAGATTACCGATTAACAGTGGGAGCAGATCGCGACGGATAGAGGCCGGCATGTCGGGCAGGAGTGTTTGCAGGTGGTGCGGCAGGCGCGCAATGTTGGCATCGTCCCACGTACCGAGATTGAGCACAGCATCGCCGATGCCGTGAATGATCAGGGCGTCTTCGTCGGTTTCAAAGCCACAGACGAGTGGATAGACGGTCTGGTGCAGTGTGCCGAAGGTCTCTTCGACCTGCGCGCGAATTTCGTAGGCGTGACGGATGGCCGCTGCCATATCGCACTGAAAGCCAGCACAGCCGCGCGATTCTTCCCCTTGAGAAAAGTGGTAAGTAATAAAGATCAGCGAGCGGCGCCCTGCGGCTACGGCTTCCTGCACCATATGCGTCAACACTTCGCCCAAATATGGCCAGCCAAGGTTAAACATACCGCCAAGGTTACGCAAAGGCCGAAAAATGCCGAGCGGCGTTCTCGTGGCATAGGGAATATGAATGCGCCCGTCCATGCACTTCAGGACGATCAGTTGTGTCGTGTGTTCGGCAAGGTAGCGTTCGCGGGCGAGCGAGGCCTCTGGACTACAAAAAGTTTCTGAGTGGGAACGACTGTGCGTCATCAGCCATTCGATCCGCTCTGCTATTGGACGGTTATGGATTTCCACGGGCAGCTCCAGCGGTAAATTCCGTCCAATAGAACGGTGGTTTAATTATGGGCAATTTATCCCGTGTTTGCAATTCCTGTTTTGAGAATATGGTAGAAACAAAAGTCAAAAGTCAAAAGCGAATGCCAATACCAATCGTCGAGCCAGAGATATTCTCGACTTTCATGCGGTGCGCCCCTGTGCTGACACTGCACTCATCCGTATTGATATAACGCCAGCCAAGCTCCCCAAACACATGTGGGGCGAGGGGAATCAAAAGACCCGTCTGCAGGCCGTAGGTGCCACAATGGTTCCCCTTGTTTTGATACTCCGACCAGACTCTTATTTGCCCGACATTTATGCCGATGTATGGCGTGAATAGGCTGGTTGATTGCAGTGGGTGCAGGTAATTGAGGTGAGCGCCGTACAACTTGGCATCAGCATTTTCCCATGTCGTGCTGTCATATCCCAGTCCCGCTTGCCAGCGGGTAGCGGTATATCCAGCACTCGCTCCCCAGATATGGCTGTGTCGGCCGCTTTCCCGCATAAACCCCGGCTGGCCATATTCGGTGGTGCTATGGCTATAGGTGTAGTGACCTTTGACGAACCATCCCTGAAGGGGATGGTTCGTATCTTGAGCGAAAGTTGTGTTGCAACAAGTAGCGAGGAGAAAAGCAAAGAGAAGTGTTTTATTATTGAACACTGTAAGCTCCTTTGAGTAGGGTAGCGCTGCCGGAATGCAGTACCACAGTGCGTAAGTCGCTGTTGAGGATATGGGTTACGGTGATGTTGGCCGGACCTTGCGGAACGACGCTGTCGCCCGGCGTGATGGTATACGTGGTGCCGATTTGCATTGATGCGCTGACCGCGCCATCACCCGCTCCCTGGCCGCCACCTCCGCCGCCGCAACCGGCGGTGAAGGTAAGGAGTGCTACAAGCAAACTGAGTAGGGCAAGTGGTGTGCGTGAAGTGATGATTTTCATGGCGTCCTCCTTAGAACCGCAGTTCGCGCGTTACGTTGGTATTCACGGTAAATATCAGGTCACCGTTCAAGTTTTCTTTGATTTCCGCTCGGTTTCCTAGTTCGAATGGCGTTGTTGGATCGGCGGTAGGCTGAATTTCTGCGGGATTGCCACTACTGTCGATTCGCACAAAGCGGGTGCGCGATTCGCCATTTGCCTGAGTTTCGACAATGGCTTTGATCGTATGGCCGCCGATGGTGGTTGTCACCGTGGTTTCAACGGTATCGGCGCGTACGTCCGTGATAGCTCCGGGCAATGTCGTATTGGCGCTGCTGAAGGCATTTCCGAGTGTGACGCGGTGTTCAGCGCTCCCGTCAGGGTTGGCAATCACGGTAACCGCTGGGGTGCCAGCAAAGAGTGGCAGGAGGTTGACACGCGTTTCAATTTCTCCGGAATCTTTTACTTCCGTTTTGGCACCAGGAATGTGACTTGTAGCTCGTACCATGTGATTCCCCACGGTAAGCTCATGGGTAGCCGTTCCATCACTTTGTCCGATCACGCTGACATGAACCGCGCCATTGTTTTGCAGCGTAGTGGCTTGGGTATGCACGGCGCCGCTGCTGTCTACGCGCACTGTGGTGTTGGCGAGACGTGAGATGGCTTCGGTTGTCTCCTGACCGCTGAGAGTAACCTGATGAATAGCCGCTCCGCTCGTATCAACACGCACGGTGGAACGTGTAGCACCGGTGGTGATGGCGATCACCGCTTCGCCACTGTCGGTCATTTCCGCCTTGATGGTGACTCCAGCGGCAACGCGCAGTTG
Organism: Chrysiogenes arsenatis DSM 11915; assembly: GCF_000469585.1. Classification (NCBI taxonomy): domain Bacteria; kingdom Pseudomonadati; phylum Chrysiogenota; class Chrysiogenia; order Chrysiogenales; family Chrysiogenaceae; genus Chrysiogenes; species Chrysiogenes arsenatis. The sequence goes on along the minus strand of NZ_AWNK01000011.1, from coordinate 78,734 downwards.
CACCTGACTGCTTTCTGATGTGTCTCCAGCGCGTTTTACATCAATAGTACTTTCCAGAGTGCCGTTGCTATTTTGGTAGAAGGTGGCCTGCTGTACCGCCGAAGCTTCGCCGTTATCACTACGCACGACAACACTCTTGATAGCATCACCGTCAAGACCAACCGCCTTCGAGTTGCTGTGATTGGCAATAGTGCTGGTAGCGTTGCTACCAGTAAACGTGACAGTGTGTGCGTCTGCGGTAAACTCTATGGAGTCAACATTGGCACTGATACCGGTGATTTCATCAGAGGCCGTTGCCGTACCGGGAATGGTAATCAGGAAAATACGCGTTGTGCTCGCAGTGCCTTTATGAAGCGTTGCGGTCAAGCGAACCGTATGCGTTGCGCCTGCTTGCGGGTGCGGTATCGCATCGTTACCAGCAACACTCAAGTATTCCGGCGAGTCGCTGTGCCACGTAATGGTCGTCCCACTGGCTCCCGCTATTGGAAGGCCAAGGGCGGTTGCCACCTGATGCAAGCCGCGATTGAGCTTGAGTTCTGGGAAAAGTGTCGCGCGATCAGTGGCAACGGCAGCATTGTCATCCTGCGGAAGCGGGAGAACCGTGATTTCAAAAGTTTCAACGGTATCCAGTCCGTCCCGACTAATCCGCGCCACCAGCGTGACAGCTTGGCTGCTATGCGGATAGATTGGCCGCACTACCGCACCGGTGATGGTATTAACGACGCCGGTGGGACTGGCGCTCCATGTAATCGTACTTGCATACAGCTTTCCGGCAGTTGGGAATACCAGAGACCCTGTGATTTCGCGCGGCACGATGTTCACGCCACGGATATCGATAAAGGTAAGTGCACTGCGGTCAGCGGCTAACATATCAACTGACGAAATACCAGCTTGCGGCACGGTAAGCAGCAGCCCTTTTTCGGTTGTCGCTGCTCCCTTACTGATAACCGCCGTCATAGTAACCGTACGGTTTCGGTTCCGCTCGGAAGGGAGAGTCGAAACAACACCAAAGTGGCTAATGACAGCGGGAAGGGAACTTGTCCATTGTACCTGAGCGCCACAGTCTACCAGAATGCTGTTCAGCATTAAGTTTGATGTCACGGAGTTTGCGGTAGTATTTGCGCCACGGATAGCGTCAAACGTGATGGCATGAGCGGTGTCCTGCACGCACTGGGCGTCAGAAATTCCCGGAGTAACGGGCGCTTTGGCGATGACCATCAGGGTAGATGAGGCTACGGAACGGTTTCCGGCCATGTCTTCGGCGTATGCGACAAACTCGTAGGTGTCATATCCCGGTAAAGATGAGGTGTATTCCCAAATACCATTGGCCGTGACGCTGGTCGTGCCGATGGCGATACCATTGCGAGTGAGAGACACAAGGCTGAGTGGTTCAGCAGTACCGCTGAGTGTCAGATCCAGCACTTCCAGCGTCACGGCTGGCAAGCCATTGATGACGGGAGCATCGGGTGCCGTGCGATCAATCTGCCAGAGAACAGACTCTGACGTGTCGGAACGGTTTCCGTATAGATCAGTAATCACAATACTAAAGCGGTTTTCTCCTTCGGGAAGATGTTCTGTGCCGAGCACAATTGACCAATCGCCGTTTTGATCAATCTCCTGTGAACCGATCAAGTTGCTGTTATTGTAGAGATACACCGTACTGCCGGGTTCCCCGCGCCCTCGCAATTCACCGGTATCGCGATTACTGAGTGTTGGCAGCGTAGATATTTCGCCGCTATCGGGCGAAGTGATGTCGCGGAAAATCGCGGTGATCTCGATAGTCTCAGTAACAGTAAATTGGTAAGGGTTCAGTGATGACAGCGCTGCTTGACCACGTTGCCACTCGATAAAAGTGTAACCAGCATTCGCGGTGGCGCTCACGCTGATAGTGCTGCCATGCTCGGCACTATCTGGACTGCTGACGATCCCTTGGCCATCGACAAGAACCGTGATGGGGTAACGGTTGAGGCTGTAAAGAGCCGTGATGCTTGTATCGCCAGTAATGTTGGTAAAACTGGCTGGACTCCAGCCAGTGAACGTATAGCCAACACGGGTTGGATTGGCTGGTGCCGTCGCGCCACTGCCGTGCTCGACGCTGTCGCTTTTGAGGACAGCACTATCGTGGTCGACGAAACTTACGCTGTACTGGTTGATGTTCCACTGTGCGGTGAGTGCGGCACCACCAACCGCCATGGTTGTTGGAACCGCCGGTGACCATCCGGCAAAAGTGTAGCCAGTGCGAGTCGGTGCAGCGGGAGCCGTAACATCCGTGCCGAAGTTCTGCGTAATGCTGGCAACAGCTGACCCACCAGCACTATCAAAGGTGATAGTGTATTCGTTTACTGTCCACTGCGCAGTCAGTGTTGCGCCGCCCGCAGGCATGGTGTTTGGCACGGCTGGATTCCATCCGGCAAAAGTGTAGCCCTCGCGGGTCGGTGCGACTGGCGCGGTGATGGCGCTGCCGTAATTCTGTGTTATCGCAGACACTGCCGAACCACCGTTGCTTGCGAATGTTATCGTGTATTGGCTGACGCTCCACTGCGCGTACAGCGTGCTGTCATTCGTATCGACGTAGACTGTTGCCCCAGTAAAAGTATCTCCCCCGCCATCTGGTTGCGTATTCCATCCCGCGAAGCTGTGTCCGGAACGCTGTGGTGCTGGCAAGCTCCCGACGGCCTCGCTGAACGTTACGGTGATGGCATCCAGATTGCCGCTGACACCGTCAGCGGAATTTGCGTCAAAATTCAGCGTATACGTGTTGGGATTCCACTTCGCATACAAGGTCGCGGGAGTGGTAATGAGCGTGTTGAACTCAAACGTGTCGTTCAACGCAATGTCGGTAAACCAGCCAGCAAAACTATAGCCATCGCGAGTCGGATCGGAGGGTTCAGTAGCGGTACGGTTATGTTTTACATTCTGTCCGGCTTGTTCCGAGCCACCATTGGTGTGGAAAGCCAGCGCGTGAGTCAGCGGTATCCATGACCAGGATGACGTGCTGTCAACGTAACGATACACGTAGGTGCCGTCTTCTTTGTTGTACCAGTTCGTATAAGCATGCTCGAACCACCAATTTGGATTGGTGAAGTAGTCTTCCAGTGCCACTCCTGAGCCAATCGTTACTTGAGTAAGATTCGGATTGTCACCAAAGGCGTATGCCCCGACGTGGACAAGACTGGTCGGCAGGGTGACTGCTTCAATCAGGTTGTCACGGAACGCCTGCACTTCGATGGTCTCCAAGCTGTCGCCATTCAGCGTGAGGTCGACAATTTTATTGTTGTAGAAAGCATATTCATCAATGAGTTGCACCGTGGCGGGAATGGAGAGCGCTGCCAGTTCGTTTTGAGCAAAGGCATAATCGCCAATACTGGTAATCCCCTCTGGAAGCGTGACCGATTCGAGTTGGTTGTCGTTGAAGGCGCTTCCGGCAATACTGGTAATTCCTTCAGGAATAGTAACGTGTGTCAGTTGATTGCGCCAGAAAACCCCACGTTGGATGGTGCCAATGCCGGACGGAATAGTGATCGCAGCGATCTGGTTTAATCCAAAGGCATGCTCACCAAGGAATGCCAGATCCGTTGGGAGCGTTGCACCAGCAAGCCCACTGTTGTAGAAAGCGTGATCGCCAATGTACTTCACGTTTTCGGGGATATTCACGCTGAAACCGGCAAAGGTGTTCAGGGCGAATGCTCCATTTTCGATCGTTTCCAATGTACTGGGCAGGGTAACGGCAGTCAGGTTGGCGTCGTTGAAAGCATTTGAGCCGATGATTTGCACCCCTTCTGGGATAACCACACTCTCAAGCTCCTTGCAGCGGAAAAGGAGTGGGCAGGTGTTGGTGCCTGCAGCGCCAATGCGCACAACATCGTAGCCGTAAATCTGAGTTGGGATAACCACGTGAGTGGCCGTTCCCTTGTAGTCAAGAATCGTCCCTTCGGCGGTATCAAAAATAAATATTTCGACGAATTTTGCGTACAGGGTGGTATTGCCAGTGATGGTGTCCGTTGCCGGGTCGAAGAGTTGTGTAAGTCCGGAATTTTTATACCAGCCAATAAACTCGTGGTTTTCCTGCGCACTCGGCGTGGGGAGTTCGATGGTATCGCCATAGAGTGCTTCGGCACTCTCAACAACCGTTCCACCAGCACTGAAGTTTACGGTATAAATCGGTGTCGTAAACACAATATCACTGCCACTCAGCGTGAAATGCTCCACGCCATAGACGCCCGTCAGCCGGATTTCCAACTCTGGGGCTCCCGCAGTTCCGATGGTGTCGATATACAGGCGGGTTTCGTTTCCATCTACCGCAACCTGCACTGAACTGGCAGCGACATTTGTCCCGTTGCCAAGGGTAACGGTTCCACCAGCGAAATCCTGTGTGTTGACGCGAATGCGATCACCAGCACCGAAATCAGTAATAAGGTCGATACCGTTGTCCGTTGTATCGTACAAAAAGACATCGCTCCCCGCTCCGCCAGTCAGGGTATCATTGCCAGATCCACCTTCAAGCGTGTCACTGCCACTGCCCGTGGTGATAGTATCTGAGCCACTACCGCCACTGACCCATGACGGTGCCGCGCCAGTATCAATGAAAACGTCATCCGCATCATTCAGAATAAACTCCAAGAATCCAAGCCCATTGGTTACCGAAGCCGCACTGCTTTGCGTGATCAGCAGGCGATTCTGCGGCCCAGCAACGGGGTTGGAAACGGCTTGATAGCTGGAGTTGAAATTGTTCTGCTCAATGGTATGTTCGCCGTGATACAGCGTACCGTACGGCGATTCAATCAGGACACCTAACGCGAGGTTTTCAAACGTGTTGCCACGAACCGTGACGGGTGCGGATACTTCCATAATGTCGACGCCGATCCCTCTGTTCGCGGCAGCAGTACGGCCAGTGACGGTAACGGTGTTATCAGACACCTCCACGGTATCTGTCATGCGCAGCAAAATGCCTGTTCCTGAATATGACTCGTGGTCAAAATCATATTCGCGTAGCGTGTTGCGTCTAATTTCTGCTGTCGTTCCTGTTCGCAGGCCACTGGAACCAATCTGCATCCCGTTCTGGCCAGAGCGCCCGTATACCCCATCACCGGTGAAGGTGTTGTCCTCAATGACCATATGGAGTTTCGGCCCCCAAGCAATAAGGGCAGTTTTCTGGATGGAGCTGAAGGTAGAGTTTCGAATGGTAACGGTGATCCGCTCTTCTAGCGTGTCGCTCCCTTCAACAGCTATGCCAAAGTTCTCGCTGAATCCAGACAGTTCTCCGGTATCGTTGCGGAGCGCCGCGATGTTGCGCACTTCAACACTATCAAGAGTCGCTCGCGTGTCAAAGATGCCGATTCCAATCAGGTCTTCGTTGGCGTTATGTTCATCGTCAATGGCGTGATAGCGCCCATCAACTACGATATTGCTGACGCTCACTACTCCTTGTCCCGGCACCGCCGTTCTGAGATCGAGGATAGGATAGCGATGCCGCCCATTATTGGTCAGCATATCCTGAGGTGAATAGACCAGATCGGAAGAGTCTGGTGCTTCCAGCGTTACCACCCCGTTGTCACCGAGAGCTGCGTTGATTGTAACCGCGGTAGTCGCTAGGAACTGACCACGATACGTGCCGTCCAGCAGAAGAATGGTATCGCCGTCCTGAGCGATGGCGAGTGCTTCGGCAAGGTTAAAGCCGTCGGCGGCATCGCCGTCGTCGTCAAATGCTTCCCGGTCAACATAAATGGTTGAACTCAGCACGGTGACATCGGCATGACTGCTATCGCCACCCGCCTCAAACGCGAAACGGAGTGTGGCATCACCGTAAGGCCTATCGTTGCGGTAGGTAATACTGCGGAGCACTTCCTGCACTCTCGCGGTCGTAGGAATAGTGCCGATAGTGCTAAAGGTGATTGCCAATACGCCGCCATTGTTGGTGAATGTCGCAAACGTCTGCCCGGTTCCGTTAACCTGGATGGCATTGCCAACGAGAGCGAAACTCGTACCGGAGTGCTCTATACCAAATATGTCGTGAATGGTTGGATCCGGCGCACCATTCTGTATGCGCTGGACGCGGAGCGTCACCCCTTCATAGTCGCCACTGCCACCGTTCAGCGCATTGCGAAACGTGTCCGAAGTCGTGACGGACGTTGCGAGGGAAACAGTCTCAGTATTGCCGGCCCATTCCATGGTGTCGCCGTCCAGTGCAACAAATGTTGGTGCGGGAGGAGCCGTAGTAGTCACTTTGACCAAAATTGGCGATGCCATCAGGTTTGGTGTATTTTCATCATCCTCTGCAACAACATAAACATCATACGTTGTACTCGCAAGGAGGCCGGAAACGTTGAACGTGTGGCTGTATGGGTCGGATGTAGCTGCCGCATTCCCAGACGCCAGTGCAGAACCGCCGCCAGCAGCCGTAGCAGCCTTTACATCAGCCGAACTTGGTACTGCAGCACCGTCGGCAAGAGCAACATAGTAGATGCTACCAGCCTCATCAAGGCTGGCGGAAAGATCAAAGCTGATTGCGGTGATGTTGGAAGCGGCGGGGGCAATGGCGAAGGTAGGGGGAGTGGTGTCACTCACGGAATTTGTCGAAGCGCCGGATAATGTAAAATCAATAAGATTAAAATTGTCCTGCCGGTCACCTACACTCATCGTGTAATACGCTCTAAAGCTGTCCATGAGTGTATTAAAGCAAGGAGAGTAGTCGATGGTATATGCTGTTTCGTAAGCTCCAATGCTGCTGATTGGTGTAGTTTCACATACTCTTACACCATTGGCATAACCAGCGAGGTATACACTTGTGAAGTTATTGTGCGGAGAAGTACCATCTTGGTTATACTCGCCTATAGTTGCATTCGTTAGGTAGAAACTTCCAGTCAGCGCAACTCTGACTTCTAAATACGAGGTATACGTTGTAGTCGACTCCGTTTCATCCTCAATATAGGCGCCAAATTCGTCAGCTTGGGTAGCTTTGCTCGCACCACTGCCATCCAATCTATCAACAATAAAAAAATCATCTGCGGTTGAAACAGTACCATCAGGATTCTGATTGGCATTAGCGAACGTGTAGAGGCCATCTGATGGTATTTGCAATGTATGTGGATAATGATCAAATTGCAGAGCTAAGCTGTTTTTAGAGCCTGCTTCCAACATCCAATCTCCATGTTTGGCGCTTGCTCCAGTTTTATTGGTAGAGGCCGCAATATTGGCCTTTGTAAGCTTTGAGAGTAAATCAATAAATTTTCTTCCGCTTTCCCCGCTTGCCACCTCACATCCATAGAGCAAGATATCCCCACCAGGTTGCAGGCTCTGGCCGATCTGTTTGAGATCATGGTGATAATATTCAAGTGTGTGCGTATTGAGCCGTGCCGTGCCGATCTGTTTTTCGCCAGCACTGCCGTGCGACAGGATGTGAATGGCGTCCAAAGCATTTTGCTCCGCTAAAATGTCTGCCATCTGTTGCACACCATCGCGCGATGGGTCCAGTAGATAAACCACGGTGGTAGGCGGTATTGCTTCCATCAGCGTCTGATAATCGGCAATACCAGCGTCGATGAAGGCCACTTCCCGACGCTGGTCGTTTGCCCACGCATAGGCAGATAGTCCCATCAGGCAGACCATCGCAATGGACTGCGATAAAGCGAATATTTTTTTAAACTTCCCCAAAATGCACATAACCTAACCTCCCCCTGTGACTTTTTGACTCTGTTTATTGCCTATTCTCTGCTATGGGGAGTGCTATGGTGATCACTGCCCCATTGGTTCCGTTTTTAGCGTAAATGGTCCCCCCAGCTTGTGCTTCTACTATGAGCTTTGCTTGGTACAAGCCCAACCCTGAGCCCGAAATAATTCCCGTCCCGACACACCGTTCTTTGGTAGTAAAAAATGGCTCAAAAATACGTTTCAATGCCCCATGTTGAATGCCACCACCGTTGTCTTCCACGCTAATGGCCACGAAGTCATTGATAACTTTGATTTTGATTCGTATTGCTCCCGCAAAATTGTGAGCCGTGACACGCCGCTTTGCGATAATCGCATCCCTCGCATTCGCAATAAGATTGAAGATGACTTGACGCAGACCCGCCATAGGTAAGTTCACCATGAGCCGTCGGTTGCCTGCTCGCCACAAATGAACGGGTTTGGGACGCTGCTTTAAAAAATATCCGGTGACTTCGATTTGTAACGCTTCAAGTTCTGGATACAGAAAACAAACGGTTTCCATCGTTTCCCGCAAGGCGCATGTCGAGTGAAGTCCACTACGCAAGTAACTGTGGGCAGTAAGATCAAAAATAGTTTGCGACATTTTCCCCACCGACGCCAAAGCGATGGCTGAGATCTCTTCAAGGCTTGCGGCGGTTAATTCATTTGCTTTGTACTCTTCGAGAATATTCTGAATGGAAAGTGAGATCACGGTGAGTGGTTGGCGCCAATGGTGAGCGATGGCAGAAATCATCTCGCTCATTTGCGAGACTTTCCATTGTGTCATTGCGAGATCTGTAGGGGAGAGAGTACTGTTTTTGGATGGAAAAATTGTTTCATCACTTCGTAGCGGCTTTTCTGATGAATTATGAGAAGCATTGTTGCTCAGTAAGCCTTGTTGGAGCGCCATTGTTATCGCATGAGTAACCGTGCTCGCTCCCAGTTTGTCGCGACCATTATGCAGATGGAAGGTGACGGTTCGCTCAGTAATGCCGAGTTTTTTTCCTATTTGGGCATACGTCTGCCCTGCCTGAACGCCCGCAAAACACTCCATTTCCCGAAGACTTAACGAATGTTGTGCGGTTGCAATGGTTGAAGCAAGGGGGGAAACCTTTACCCGTTCATGAAGGTATAACGCCGTCATTATCAACAGTGCCTTACGCTCACTGTCGGTGACGGGTGGGTTGGTGCCAAAAAAATACGCTACGACGGCCACGCCGCCAGCTTCTTCACGGAATGGTATGAGCAGACCATTCTCTTGACCGTGAGCTGCGGCTTCCGCAAAGAGTGTGCGTTGGGCATCATTAAACCAGTCCAGCGGTTTAAAAGCACACCATTCGATAGGGAGTAAAGAGTGGCGGGTAGCAATGACTACAGGGTCAATGCTGATATAATCTTGATCTAAGTAGCGCTCTGACCAGCGGGTAAGTTCGCGCCCACTGTAAAGGAATGGCTGTGGAATGTGGCGACCAGCATAGGCAATACCGACAACGCCCCAAGTGGAAAGGTATTGTTGTGCTTCGGAGAGTGCTTGTCGGGGTGTTTTAGCCTGCGTGATCTTCTCGAGAAATTTTTCGAAATCCATGGTTTCCTCCGGAGGATGCAAACCTATGCTCGCAAGCACGGTAAAAATTTACTGTGAAAGAAGCGGTAATGTAACTGAAGGAAACTACAGTAAAAGGAGAATATTTTAACAAGATGATATTTCGGTGTGATGTTGCTGACATTCCCTTGAATCGAATTGTGGTATGAGGAGTAATAAACCCGCCCGAATTCTCTTCATTTGCCAGTAAAATATGGTATTGTTTTCATAGGTCACACTATTTTTTGGAGGTGAAAGCCATGTTTTTCGTCAACGGACACGGCAAAATGTATTACGAGTTACACGGCACGGGTACGCGTTCGGTGTTGTTAATTCACGGTTTTCCCCTTTCGAGTGCTATGTGGCGACCACAAATCGACCCGCTGGTGCAGGCTGGATTTTCTGTCATAACGGTTGATTTGCCGGGGTTTGGGCGTTCTGATATTACGAGTGAAGTTGGCTCGATAGACTCGCTTGCCATGGTGATTGGCGAGTTGCTTGACCATCTTCAGATCAAAAAAGCTGCCATTGGTGGCATGTCTATGGGTGGGTATGTAACGCTTGCGCTGTATGCGCAGCGCCCGGAATTATTTGAAAAACTGATGTTGATTGTTACTCGCGCCGAAGCTGACAGCGAAGAAGCACAGGAATCGCGCACAAAGTTGGCTGACCAAGTGGGACATAATGGCGTGAAAGCGGCGGCGGATGTTTTTATTCGCAAGCTTTTAGGGTCAGAGACAGATAAGTATTTAGAGAAACACTTATATCACGACATCATGATGCGGGCGAGTGTGTCGGGAACGGTGCAAAACCTTTTGGCGATGCGTGACCGCCCTGATCGTCGTGCGTTGCTCCCAACGATTACGGTGCCAACCTTGGTGATTTGTGGTGCGGAAGATAACGCCATTCCACCATCCGCATCTGAGGATATGGCCAAACAAATCCCCGGCGCCAAACTCGTTACGATTCCGGCCACTGGGCATATTTGCAATATGGAAGATTCAGCAAGCTTTAACCGTGCGTTATTAGATTTTTTGTAAGTACACGAGGTTTGGTTGCTTCCGTGTTCTCCTTTGGTTGCGTTTTACACGGAAACCGAAGGAGGCACTGGAGTTCCTTTTTCCTTATTCTGCTGGGCGGTCATTTTTTTATAGCGGCTTTTCCATTGCTTTTTTGCCATATCCTGCAAATCGACGATCTTATCGGTTTCATCCACAATCTCTGCACCGAGTAGAGTTTCAACAACATCCTCCATGGTCACAAGGCCGGACATTCCACCAAAGTCATCAATCACCAGCGCAATGTGTTCGCGCTGGTGGATGAAATCATTAAAGAGCTGAAAAATACTGTAATTTTCTGGAACTGAGATGATGTCCCGTTTAAAATGGCGTAACTCTTTATCTGTGTGTTCATCAATTAAGTGCTCAAGCACTTCGTCTTTCAGTATATAGCCCACAATTGTCTCTTGGTCATGATTCTCCTTCAGTGGAATGCGCGAGAAAACAAGCTCGTCTTGCCTGTCATAAAACGCTCGCGCTGTCATGTCTTGCGGAGCGGATACGGTTACGGTACGTGGTGTCATAACATCTTTGACTTTATAATTTCTGAAATGCAGAAGGTTATGGATAAATTTGCTCTCCGCTTCGTCCAAAGAACCTTCTTTGGAACCAATCTGGATCATTGCTAAAAAATCAGTCCGGCTGAACACGTTCTTTTCCTTGCTTGAATTAAACACTCGTGTGATCAGTTGGCAAGCCCAGATAATAGGAAAAGTAATTTTAATAACAATATCTAGACTGCGTACCGTAAATGGTGCCAACAGCCTCCAGTTGTTGGCGCCAATTGTCTTGGGGATAATTTCCGAAAGAATAAGGATTGCCGCTGTCATAACTGCTGGCACCACGAGGCCGGTCACGATGGGGCTGCTATCTGCCCATATTTTGGTGGCTTCTTGACCGACACCAATGGCTCCGGCCGTATGCGCGATGGTGTTGACCGTCAAAATAGCCGCCAAAGGGCGATCAATATTCTCTTTGAATCCCTTTAAGATAGAGCCAACTTTCCCCTCTTCATTCAACTTTACCTGCATATAGGAAGGCGAAATGCTTAACAAGACGGCCTCCCACAAGGAACACAAAAATGAAAAAACAATGGAGACCGAAAAAAACATTACCAATGTTGAGAGCATCGCAATAGACCCCTTAGGAAACCACTTTATCTTTAGCTAGCTCGTATTCTACGATGTTCCCATCAGTTTCACAAAATACTTTTCAAAGAACTCACGTGTCTCGGTAGTAACGGTGCGGTAGTGCTTCAAAAAGCGCTCTCCACCGTTATTACCAAATCCCATCCTGGCGGCGAGCGCGTGATGTGCTGCGCCGTTCATGGCGAGTGCCGAACTGGTGTTTTCCTGAAAAATCTTCAGCATGTTTTCTAAAGAACGGAAAAAGTGGTAGTGTTCGCGGATTTTATCGCTATCCGCTTTTTCCCACACATGCAGCGCGGCGAGCGCATCAATTATTTCGAAGGTACGAGTCATCTCAAGCAACCAAGGATTTTCTCTCGCTCCGTGTAACTGTTCACATTGACAAAGGAATTCGATGTCTATCAGGCCGCCGCGCCCAGCTTTATAATCGTGAAACCCCTCGCGGGTTTTCCCTTTTTCCTGTTCAATGCGCAGACGCATGTCGTAAATTTCGCGGAACTGTGACGCCCCAAAAGCACCAAGGAGCACGTGTTCATCGCGGTAGTTTTGAAACGTTGCATAGAGTGTGGCATCGCCACAAATAAACCGCGCTTTTAACAACATTTGCTTTTCCCACGTCATAGCTTGAGCGTTAGTGTGGTAACTGATAAAGCCGTCCAGTGGTGTGACAAGCGAGCCTGAATTGCCGTTGGGGCGTAGGCGGGCGTCGACTTTATAGCAGACACCGTGTGTCGTAGCGACGCTGAGTCCGTTGATGAGTCGTTGTACAAGCCGGATGAAAAATTCATTATTCCGCAGGGTGCCATGTGTTCCACCAGTTGTTTGTCCCGCCCCTTGGTAAAGGAAAATCAAATCAAGATCGCTGGAGTAGTTAAGTTCACAACCACCGAGTTTCCCGAGGCCGACTATGGCAAACGGGCATGGGGCTTCGCTTTCGGTGCGTGGTTCGCCGTAGCGTATGACCATCTCGGCGTACAGTGCATGGTAGAGTCGGTCGACAATCACATCAGCTAACTGGCTAAGTGCCGCAGTGGAGGCGGAAACGTCGATAATGCCACTGAGCTCCATAAAGGCAATACGGACAAATTCAGTGATTTTGAAGTAGCGTAATTGGTCGAGCAAAAGTTCCATATCGCTTGCGGCACGACTGGTGAGCTTGACAATCCGCTCTTCCAACTCGTGGCGCGTAGGCAAGTGGCTGCTTTCCTGTTGCGACACCAAAATATCAACCATTTCCGGGTGACGGTTGATGAGGGCGGAAAGATACGGGCTGCCGCTGAAAACGGGCATAAAAATATCAAGTGCCTGAGGAACATCATAAATAAGCTTGAGTACTCCGCCGCGCCCAGCAGCGGCGTGATAGAACCGTTCAAAGTGGGTCAGTGCCATGTCGGCATCTGATGAAGCGACGAGTTTTTCGAGGAGTGTGCCGGATATTTCGCGCAAGCGGCGTGATTCAGTGTTGATTTTGAGTGATCTTTCCAAGATGGAATAGACATTATTGGCAGCCTGACGTGGGTTATCGAAACCGAAAGCGGCCAGCATGGGCACCAATTCTTCGCGCGAATAATTGCCGGAGAAGATTTCCTGCGCCAGCGGCGTATCTTCGTGATTGGTGTCGTCAGAATGGAAAAGCGTGGCAAATCGCTGGTGCACTCGCTCCATAATCCGTTGCAGCTCGGCAAGAAAATCGGCGAGCCTTTCAAATCCCATTTGCCGTGCGATGCGTACTTGCGATGCCTCATCGTCGGGCAAGGTATGGCTTTGCCGCTGGTCGTGCATCTGGATGCGGTGTTCAACTCGGCGCAAAAACTCGTAGCATTGCCAGAGTTCGTCGGCTTCGTGCCGTTCGATGTAGTGCAACTCGGTAAAAATATCCAGACAGCGTAAGGTGGAATGATGGCGCAAACGCGGTTCTTTTCCGCCATACAGGAGTTGAATGATGGAGAGGAAAAATTCGATTTCACGAATACCACCGCGCCCGAGTTTGACATTGGTATGGAGGTTTTTGCGTACTTTTGTATCGATTTTTTCTTTAAGTTCGCGGATAGCTAAAATCGAACTCTCATCCATGTATTTGCGGAACACAAACGGGCGCACCATCGTGCGAAATTGCGTCACAAGCTGGTCGCACCCCGCAACGCAGCGTGCTTTAATCAACATACTCCGTTCCCATGTTTGCCCGATGGTACCGTAGTAGTTTTCGTAGCTTTGCAGGCCAAGGCAGATTTCGCCAGTGTCACCATCAGGGCGAAGACGCAGATCAACGCGGAACACAAAGCCGTCTTCGGTCACATTGCCCAAATAACGGGTGATGAGTTTGGAAAGGTTGACGAAAAACTGGTGCGTTTCGATGGGTTTGCGCTTGCCGCCGGTGGTCGTTCCTTGATAGCAGGAATCGTACAGATAGATGATATCAACATCGGAACTGTAATTCAGTTCTGTGCCGCCCAGTTTTCCCAGCCCGATCACGGCAAAACTCGCGGGAAAACTCTTGCCGTGGTAATCGAGGTAGTGCGGCTCGCCATAGAGTGCAACCAGACTTTTCCAGCCGTAACGATAGGCAAGTTCTAGCGTAATTTCAGCCAGCATGGAAATATCGCCGAGTAGCACTTCCAGCGAATCAGCACCTTGCAATTCCCGCAGGGCGATTTCGATCATTTTCTGGTTGCGATAGCCACGGAGGAGCTGCATGAAGTCACTTTCATCCATCCCTTCCATCTCGGATTCAAGTCGCAAGAAATCGCGCTGTTCATAGCGGTGTTGGCGTGGATAGGGGCGCGGACGACCCAAAACAATATCGATATATTCAGGGTGTCGCTGCATGAGTTTTGGGATAAAAATACTGGAGGAAAGCAGCGCGGTGAGCGCTTCAAACGAACGACCGTGAAAATAAGGAACCTGTGGCGAGTCAAAGCGATCAGGATGGGAGGCAACCAGCCGTTCCAGATTATTCAGGAACAAATCGCCATCGTATGACGTGAGTGCTCTGTGCCGTAAATCGACGAGGAATGGATCGTCTAAGGCGATACCCCACCGCTGCGCCAACACTCCAAGGTTGTGCAGTGCAGCGGCTTCGTCGGTAAATTGCCCCATACCTAAATTCCGAGGTAACTGTCGACCCGTTGTACGAGCTTACTCAGTTCAGGTTTTGTAATAGCTTCATTCGCACCAACTGCGTCGGCTTTCCGTGCATTTTCCGGACTGATAATCGAAGAGAAAACAATAATCGGTAGCGCGCGGAATTTATCTTGTTCGCGCAACCGTTTAATGAGATGGAAGCCGTCCATTGCGGGCATTTCAATATCCGTAACGAGTAAATCAACCAAAGCGTTTTCTTCGTCCTGCAAAAGCTCAAGCGCTTCTAGGCCGTTTTGAGCCGTAACGGTAAGATAGCCAGCGGAACGGAGTGTTTCATTTAGCATACGGCGGATAAAGGAAGAGTCGTCCACCAGCATGACGGTGTGTTGTCCGCGCCGTTCCATCGTGGAGGCGTCGTGGCCGACATGCGTATCTTCGGCAAAATCGTACTTATTCGCTTCAGGGTTGACATCAGCGATGATTTTTTCAAAGTCGAGTAGCATCACCAAGCGATTCTCCAACCGGACAACGGCCACCACACAGTCATTGCCGGTTTCCATAAACTGCGATGGCGCTTCGACGCTTTCCCACGACATGCGATAAATACGGGTGACGTTATCAACCATAAAGCCATTAAAAAGCTGATTAAACTCGGTGACAATCACGCGCTTGTCGGCTGCGGGAGTGTTGGAGGGGATGCCGAGCCATTGGGCGAGATCAAGCAAGGGGATGAGCTTGCCGCGTAAGTTGAAGATCCCAGATATGCACGGGTGGGCATTCGGGTAATCGGTGGTTTGTGGCGGTTTAATGATTTCCCGCACTTTCGCCACGTTAATGCCGTAGTGTCCAACTTTAATCGAACCATCTGGCTGTGTTTTATTGATCTGAAATTCAATGATTTCCAGTTCGTTGGTGCCGCTTTCGAGGAGAATCCCTTTTTTATCCTGCATGCTCATGGTTGCCTCCTACAAATTTCTCTAAACCCATATTACGAAACCCAGAGTGTGCTGCCGACGGCATCTTGCCGTGTGGCATACAGTCGGGTGTTGTGTCCGCCAAGATGTTGGAGCACTTGCGCATTTTGCGTATAGGCTGCTGCGGGGCTGTTGTTTTCTGCACTCAAGTGTGCAAGGACAACAAAACGGAGCGCCGGTTGCCACACTTCTTGCAAAAACAGGCTTGCTTCACGATTAGATACATGCCCAAAGCGCGAACGGACGCGCTGTTTGAGCGCCCAAGGGTATTTCCCCTCCATCAGCATCTCTTCGTCATGATTTGACTCAATCACAATGCCGTGACAATCACGCGCATATTCGCGAATCAAGCTCGTATATATCCCCGTATCGGTCACGTAGCAGAGCGAATGGCCATCTGCTGTAAAGCGGAACCCGACGGGGTCGGCGGCGTCATGCGAAATACTGAATAAGTCTACGCCAATATCGCCAATTCCCAGCGAGCCATCGTTATGCACCACATGAGCTAAAGGGATATCCCCAGTCAGCCCGAAAGCACTCGAAAATGTCCCTTCGGTCGCATAGACGGGGATCCGGTAGCGCCTCGCAAGCGGGCCGATCCCGCGCACGTGATCGGTATGTTCGTGGGTAAGTACCACCGCATTTAATGAACTGGCAGCAACGCCGATAGATTCTAGGCGCTGCTCAATCCCTTTCATCGTCAAGCCAGCGTCAATCAGCACACGGGTCGAATCAGTTTCCACTAAGGCCGCATTCCCTTTTGATCCGCTGGCAAGGACGGTTATGCGCATACAGATCGCCGGATAGCACCAGTGACGGAATACATACTCTTCAGGTCAGCTTTTCGCCGGAACATGTTTGGCGTCCTGAATACTCATGGGGCGCATCGGGCAAATGGTACTGATGGCGTGTTTATAAATCATTTTTATGCCATCGTCAGCTTTGAGCATAATGATGTAGCTATCATACGAATCGATGCTGCCAGTCATACGCACGCCATTCGTCAGGTAGATCGTTACGGGTACGCGGTCGCGACGTGCAACGAACAAAAAAGCGTCCTGAAGATTGATTCCTTTGCTCATAAACCCCCCAAAAAAATGTTCGCCGACGGGAGCGACGGGATAATAAAAAAAGATAACAAAACAAATACTGTTTGCATCTTAAAAGCAATCGTCTTTGCTTTCAAGGAGTTTTCTTGAGGTGTGCAAGAATGGCCGCGATGAGTTGCGCTGTGTTTTCGGAGGCAAGGTCGAGCACCTCGCCTCCGAGTCGATTACGAAACCATGTGCATTGCCGTTTGGCATAACGCCGCGAATGGAGTTGAATCTTTTCAACCCCTTTTTCCAGCGGTAGTTCGCCAGCGAGAACGGGGAGTAATTCTGTGTATCCTACAACCTTTACCCGCTCAAAATCGTATCCGATTTCAATCGCGTGTTTGACCTCTTCGAGCAAACCGCTTTGCGCCATAAGTGTTACTCGCTGATTGATTCGGGCATATAATTCAGGGCGGGGGCGTTCAAGTCGAAACTCGGTGACCGGCAGAAGTGGTGTGCGCGGTGCAGAAAAAAACGCCTCCATCGGCTGCCCGGTTGCCAGAAAAACCTCTAACCAGCGGGTAATCCGCGCGGGATCATTGCTCGCAATACGAGCGGCGCTCGCGGGGTCATGCTGTTGAATGAGCGCATATACGGCGCTGCTATCGGCGGCCACGTGCGCGCGCGCGGTGACACTGGTTTCATCATCAACGGCCGGAGCGGTCAGCAGCCCATAGATGAGTGCTTCGTAATACATTCCCGTGCCAACGGTAATGATGGCGGGAATCTGTTGTGTTTGAAGCGAAGCTAGCAACGGGCGTACCGTATCGATATACTGTTGCGCCGTATAGTGCTCGTTCGGCCCAGCAACATCGAGCATATGGTGCGTGACGCCATCGAGTTCAGCGGCACTCGGTTTGCCGGTTCCAATATCAAGGGAACGGTAAACCTGACGACTATCACAGCCGATAATTTCACCGCCGATAGCTCTGGCTAAGGCTATCGCAAGGTTGGTTTTACCAACTGCCGTTGCCCCGATGAGGGCTATGACCGGAGGAATTCGTGACATAACCGCTCCCGTGAATAGCGCAGAATAATAGGCCGACCGTGTGGGCAGGTGTAGGGAAAGCGGCACTGGAAAAGGCGTTGCAGTAATTCGTGCATTTGCTGGTGCGAAAGGGTTTTTCCTGCCTTGATACTGCGGTGGCACGCCATCGTGCGCAAGGCGTGTGCGCGAAATTCTGCCAAGGAGGTTTCGCTGTGCCCTTTACTCTTGCCGAGTAAATCGCAGAGCTCGACAACCGTATCAATGGCCTGTTCTGACGGGATACCAACTGGAGCGGCAATCAGGCATGCGGTATCTTCGATCACTTCAACTGTAAAACCGAGTTGACCAAGCAACGTTTGGTGGCCAGCTAAACTCCGCTGTTGTGCGGCTGATAGTGGCAAACGGTGCGGGAATAACAGTGGTTGTGCTGGGATGGTTTCTTCTGCATAACGGTTTTCCAGCTCTTCGACGTTAATCCGTTCCATGGCGGCGTGTTGGTCGACGAGGATCAACTCGTCGCAATATTCTGCAATGACAAACGAATCGGCGAATTGTCCGTAAATCGTCAGTTGTTCAGCATCGCCAATGGTTTCTTGTATGGGTGATGGTGTGTCTATTACTGGTGCGGTCTGGTAGAGGTGTTCGCGGTGTGCCACGCGATCTGGTGTTGTTGCAACAGGCACAGTGTGCTCACGGTGCAGAGGTTGATGCGCAGTTCTTGTTGGCACCGTCCGGGTGGGCGTTGGTTCCATGCTGTGGGGAGCGGGAGTTGATACTGAAGTCGATGGCAGCGCAGGGTGTAGGGGCTGTTGTTCGCTCCCCGCAAGCGCAGTACGAAAGGCTTCTTGCAAGAGTGCTTCGATGGCAGAAATATTGAAAAATCGGACTTCGGTTTTTGTTGGATGCACGTTGACATCGACGAGTGCCGGATCAATATCAATATACAGCGCTCCGAAGGGAAAACGCCCTTTTGGGATGTACGGTTCGTAGCAGCGCATCAGTAGGGTGCTGAGCAGCTTATCTTTTACGATGCGGCGGTTGACAAAACAATAGAGTAAGTCGCGTCGTGAACGGGTGCTATCGGGGCGCGAAAAATACCCCCGCGCCGATCCATGTTCGCTGTGCGCTTCGCCAAAAGCTAGGTTGCGCGCATTTTCCCGCCCTAACACTTGCTGAATGCGTTGCGTTTCGCTAGCAATGGGAAAGAGCAAGCTGGGAGCATCGTCCACTTCAAAACGGAATGCCACGGTTGGATGTGCCAGTGCAAAGGCTTCCAGCGCATAGGCAATCAGTTGTTGTTCGGTTGATGTTGTGCGGAGGAATTTTTTGCGCGCCGGAATGTTGAAAAACAGCGCAGCAATTTCGACTGTTGTGCCGGGATTGGCGGCCACTTCGGCGAGTTGGATGATTTTGCCGCCGTGAATATGCAAGGTATAGCCCGAATCGCTGTGTGGCTCACGCGAGGTGAGGGTTGAGCGACTGACAGAGGCAATGCTCGGCAGGGCTTCACCGCGAAAGCCCATCGTACCGAGTCGAGAGAGGTCGTCAAAAACGGAAATCTTGCTGGTAGCGTGCCGTTCAACACTCAAAAGGAGATCGTGTTTCGCCATGCCGCATCCGTTATCTATCACACGGATACGGCTTTTTCCACCCTGCCAGATTGCAACGTCAATATCGGTTGCTCCGGCGTCGAGCGAGTTTTCCACCAATTCTTTGACAATGTTTAACGGACGCTCAACAACTTCCCCCGCTGCAATCTGATTGATGACTTCATCGGGGAGAACGTGAATTTTCATGGGATCAGTTCAGCTCCAATAGTGCCAATCGCTTGCATCAGAATAAACTGATTTTTACGCTGATCAAATTCGTTGATGACAAGGTCAAGTTCACTGTTTTTCAGGTTTACGATGGCGTCGAGCAGATCAAGGTTCGTCGCTTCGCCAACTTCAAACTGCAGGCGTACCATGCGTAAGTTTTCTTCGGCTAACGTAATGCGGCTTTGTGCTTCGCGCAGGCGGTGCGACAAGGTATCGAGCGTATAAACGGACTGGTGGACGTCAAAACGGATCTGCTCTTTGAGCTGCAAAATGCGGTGAGAACGCTCGATGATATTGTATTTCGCTTCGCGGTAATCGGCGACGCGCGTTCCCCCTTCAAAAATAGGCAACTCAAGGTTCAGCATAAAGGTAATGTCGTCACCTTCACTGGTGCCGGCACGCTGGCCGACCCCATCAATGGTATTGTTGCGGTAATCAACCCCCGCTCGTACTGTCGGGAGATATTTGCTGACTTGTACGCGCAGATCTTCGTTGGTGAAGTCAAGCATCGCCTGCTCGGCTTTCAGATCGTCGCGGTGCTCGTTTGCTAGACGCAACAGATCATCAATCGTTTCGGGTAAAGTGGCGGGCTGCGGAATTTCGCCAACTAACGTAATATCGCTAGCAATGCCGACGATATTGCCAAGGCGAACTTCAAGCAGATGTAACGTATTCAGGCTGGCCTGATAATCGGCACGCCCTTGGCTGAGTGCCATTTCACTTTGCAAGAGAACCGTTTTTTCCACTTCGCCGACTTCAAAACGGATGCGCGACTTGCTCAGGTGCTCTTCGAGCCGTTCAATGTTGGCGCGGTTAACCGCAGCAATAGCTTCTGCTTGACGGATATCGGCAAACAGTGAAACCAGCGCAAGGTATATCGATTTCTGCGCGGCAGTTACCTGATAGGCCGAAGCAACCTGCACGTGGGTCGCCTTACTCCGTTCCGCAGCGGCACGTCCGCCCGTATAAATCGGTTGCGACAGCGACGCATTCAAGTAGCGTGTGTTGTAGGAATCATTGGGTGAGGTGGTCGAACTGCTATTTTGCAAAAAACCATGTTCGCGTTGTTGATACCCAAGGTTGGCCGTTAAGCTTGGCATCATGATAGCGCGCGCTTTTATATCGCCTAATTCGGCTTTGCGCTGGGCGACTTCCTGCAACAAAATCTCTTTATTGTTTTCGAGTGCCAGCGAAAAAGCGGTGACAAAATCAAGTTCACGCGCCAGCACATTACTACCAAGAGTCAGTGCGAGAAAAAGAATGGCAAGTCGTTTCATGTGCAAAAGCCTCCTGTAACGAAAATACTCAAAATATTATGCCGAACGTTGCGACTCGCGGATCACATCGACAAAGCGGGCAAAGAGATATTCACTATCGCGTGGCCCAGCACTGGCTTCGGGGTGATATTGCACGGTAAAGAGCGACATCGCTTCGTGCTCAATCCCTTCAACCGTTTGGTCGTTCAGGTTAATGTGCGACACTTTTACCCCTTCAGGCAATGTCGTCGCATCGACCGCAAAACCGTGGTTCTGTGCGGTGATTTCTACTTTGCCAGTTTTGAGATCTTTGACCGGCTGATTGCCGCCACGATGCCCGAATTTGAGCTTAAAGGTCGATCCGCCCAGCGCGGTACAGGTAATTTGGTGTCCAAGGCAAATACCAAAGAGCGGCAACTTACCAGCTAGCGCGGCAACCGCCTGATGGGCGTAGGTGACGGCTGCTGGATCGCCGGGGCCATTGGAGAGGAAGAGCGCGTCGAATTTGCCATCAAGAATGGTTTGCGCAGGGGTAGTGGCAGGGAAAACCGTGACATCAAAACCATATTCCACCAAAAGGCGGAGCATATTGCGCTTGACGCCGAAATCGTAAACGGCAAGGCGGATATCGCCAGTGGTGGTGGGCTTTTTATAGCCACGACCAATTTCCCAAATTCCTTCTTTCCATTGGTATGGTTGTTGACACGTCACCGCTTGCACCAAATCTTTGCCAACCATCACGGCAGCGGCCGCCGCACGTTGGCGTAGCGCTTCGATATCGTGCTCGCCCGTGGCAATCACACCCGGCATGGCGCCGCGCGTACGAATATGGCGCACTAATGCGCGCGTATCAATACCGGAAACGCCGGGGATTTTCCAGCGCGTGAGGAATGCTCCCAGCGATTCTTCGGCACGAAAATTCGACGGTGTTTCAACATATTCTTTGACAATAAAGCCCTTCGCAAAAACCGTATCGGCTTCCATATCTTCGGCATTAGTGCCGACATTGCCGATCATGGGATAGGTCATGGTAATAATCTGGTCAGCGTAGGAAGGGTCGGTAAGGATTTCCTGGTATCCTGTCAGGCTCGTGTTAAATACGACTTCGCCATCGCTGATCCCTTCGTATCCAAAACCTTTACCGACAAAACAACGGCCATCGGCCAAAACAACATATCCCTTCATTGCCTAATACTCCTTATTGTTCGCGGGTGAAAAATTTCAGCCGTCACTCACATATGTAAAAATAGGTCAAACCAACGACCGATTATAGATACCTCCCTGTGGTTTGTCGATGAGATTTGCAAGAAAAAATGCCTCGCTCCTTCGTGCCATCTACCGAGAGGTATTTTCCTGAAACCAAAATGCCCGTTTCTTTGTACGTCGGGATCATGGTATTTTTCCAGCCATTGAAACTGGAGGTTGTCATGGAATCGATAAAACTCACGGAATTTAGCCATGGTGCCGGCTGTGGTTGCAAAATTGCTCCAGCACTTTTAGAAGAGTTTCTCCACACTTCGATGGATATAGCCCCATTTCCTGCACTTCTTGTGGGAAATAAAACCAAAGATGACGCCGCCGCGTTTGATCTGGGGAACGGCACCGCCGTATTGAGTACGACGGACTTTTTTATGCCGATTGTTGATGATCCTTTTACGTTTGGGCGCATCGCGGCCACGAATGCGATCAGTGATATCTATGCTATGGGTGGGCAACCACTGATGGCGATAGCTATTTTCGGCTGGCCAATTGCCAAGCTCTCCGCAGAAATTGGAGCACAGGTGATAGATGGTGGTCGCGCGGCGTGCTGTGATGCGGGCATTCCGCTGGCGGGTGGGCATTCCATTGATTCACAGGAGCCGATTTTTGGGTTGGCGGTGACAGGCACCGTAGAAACCAGTCGCTTGAAACGCAACGATACCGCGACGGAGGGCTGTGAGCTGTTCCTGACGAAACCATTGGGTATTGGCATTCTTACCACCGCACAAAAGCAGAAAAAAATCGCTGACGGCCATCTGCAAGTCGCCATTGATGCCATGTGTACGCTGAACACGGCGGGCAGAGAGTTTTCGCGCCTTGCTGGCGTGCGTGCGATGACCGATGTCACCGGGTTTGGTCTGCTGGGTCACTTGATCGAAATTTGCGAAGGGAGCGGTGTGGCAGCACAGATTGATTTTTCGTGCGTCCCCGTATTGCCGCACGTGCGCGACTATCTGGCACTCGGTTGTGTACCCGGTGGAACGAAGCGTAATTTCCAGAGTTATGGCGCGAAAGTTACGCCGCTCAGCGACGAGCAACGCGCGATTTTGTGTGATCCGCAAACATCTGGAGGTCTGCTAGTCGCTGTCGAATCGGCCAGTGTTGCTGAGTTTCTCGCCGTTGCACAGGGCGCAGGATTTACATTGCAGCCAATCGGAAGAACCACCACACAGGGCGAATATCTTGTTACGGTGCAGCCGTAAATGGCACCACACCTGCCGACAACCGCCGATTTTCGGCGGATTGTGCTTGAAAATATCCCTTTGATCGACGTGCGTGCGCCGATCGAATTTGGCAAAGGGGCGTTTCCGCATGCGGTGAACCTTCCGCTGATGAACGATCAGGAACGGCGCATGGTCGGAACTTGCTATAAATACGAAGGGCACGCCAAAGCGGTCGCCCTCGGTCACCGCTTGGTGAACGAAGAGGTTCGCGCTCCGCGCATCGCCGCGTGGGCAGACTTTTTTCGACAGCACGATAACGCCATGTTGTACTGTTTTCGCGGTGGTATGCGCTCCAAGATTTCCCAGCAATGGTTGTATGAAAGCACCGGATTGGTTATCCCGCGCCTGAGCGGTGGGTACAAAGCCTTTCGCCGTTTTCTGATAGAGCAATTGGAGCACGTTGTACCAGCACTGTTTGCAGAGACCATTACCCCGATTGTAATCGCAGGTCGTACCGGTTCGGGTAAAACCGAAGTGCTGCAACAGTTGCCGAACGGAATCGATTTGGAAGGGATTGCACATCATCGCGGCTCGGCCTTCGGAAAACACCTGACGCCTCAGCCGTGTCCGATTGATTTTGAAAACCAGCTTGCGACGGCACTCATCAAAAAACTGCACGAAGGCCATACGTCGCTGGTGTTTGAAGATGAATGCCAGAATATCGGATCGCTCAGTATTCCTGCACCTTTTTATACTGTGCTGCGTCAGGCTCCGCGGGTGATTTTGGAAGCGCCGCTGGCTGAGCGGGTCGAACGGACACTTGCCGAATATGTGGAACTTGCGTTGAAACAGTACCGTGAACAGTACGGCGACGAAGGAGATTCGCGCTGGGTGGACACGCTACGTCAGGCATTTTTCCGTATTCGCAAACGACTTGGTATGGCGCGTTACCAACACGTGCTTGATCTGTTTGACGCCGCCTTGCAGCAGCAGAAAAAAAACGGCGAACTCCAACACCATGCGGCGTGGGTGGAACTCCTTTTGGTAACGTACTATGATCCGATGTACGACTATCAAATGGAAAACGCTGGCAAACCAGTGCTATTTTGTGGCGAAAAAGACGAATTAGTATCGTTTTTGGCCAGTAAGAACGAAAGGTGATTTTCGCCAGAAAATTACGGATTTATCGCGAAGAGGAGCACGCATGATTCAATTGATTTCCCGCATTCGCAAATTCTTTTGCATAAGTTGTATTCTGGGGGTATTTACGACAGTGGCAAACGCAACGGATATTTCAGTTCAGCAAACAGTAGCGCTGATCCAGAGCGACCCTAATGTGGTTTTGCTGGATATTCGCGAAAATATTGAGCGGCAGCAGGGCTATATTCCCAGCACTATTCACCTTCCAATGGGGCAGATCCAGTATAATCTGGACAAACTGCCACGCGACAAAAAGATTGTTCTGACATGCCGCACCGGAAACCGCACCGGACAGATGGCTCGTCTGCTGCGTCAGCAGGGATTTGATAACGTGTACAACATGGTAGGTGGGATTGTCGCTTGGGCGCAGTCGGGGCAGAAGGTGGTAATGCCGTAAGGATACGTAGATCCGCTGACCATCACCTAGTATTTCGCAAAAATTCCCCTCCTGTGGNTCTCATCACGCTTTGAATACTCCAGAAATAACATCCACATCCCCAAAATAATCGCATTTCATAAAAATTCATAAGATGCACCTTAAATTCCTTGACGAAGTAAAGTCATTATTGTTAAGTAGGGCTAATCTTTTACATAGCACCATTCTTTTTATGGGAAGCTATGGTTCTGTATTCGGAAAAACAAATGACACACACGATCAAAGAAGGAGTGAGTTTTGTGAATGGCTTCCATCAGCACAGCAGGCGCCGTACGCAACGGTGGGTACACCGGCAGATAGGCAGTTTTAGCGCCATTGCAGGTATTATCAGCCTTGGAGCGTCACCGCTCTTTGCCACATCGACACAGCACGTTATCGAAACAGAACAGGCCACGATTCAACAGGGAAGGGTATCTCAGAACAAAGTTGATGCGATGGACGAAGAAGCGGCACGACTACTGCGTCAGTATCAGGATATGCGCCGCCAGACGGAGAGTTTGCAGCTTTTCAACGGAAACCTGGACGCGATGGTGACAGCGCAGATTGGCGAAATAGCTTCGCTAGAGCAGCAGATTGCGAATGTTCAGGTAACGCAGCGGGAAATTGTTCCGCTGATGTTGCGTATGCTTGACGCGTTGGAAGGGTTTATCGAGCGCGATATCCCTTTTCAGCATAATGAACGGGCGGCGCGGCTGCAGGGTTTACGCGCACTCATGAGTCGCCCTGATGTCGATGTTGCGGCCAAGTTCCGCCAAATTATGGACGCCTATCAAAAAGAGTCGGAGTACAGCCGCACGATTGAAAGCTACCAAGGTGAATTGAATCTTGGCGGACAGCTGCGCAATGTGGAGTTTCTCCGTGTGGGTCGTTTGGCCTACGTGTATCAGACCATCGATCACCGTGAGAGCGGCCAGTGGAATCGCGAAAAGCAGCAGTGGGAAGCGCTGGATGATGACTACCTGCGCGCCATTCGCCAAGGGATTCGCATGGCAAAGCGTCAGGCAGCACCACAGTTGATCGAACTTCCCGTGATGGTTTCCGGGGTGCAACCATGAGTTTTATTTTCCAAAAAATCGCCAGCCTCCTGATCATCATACCGCTCCTTGCGGGCATGGCTTCTGCCGGGGCGACGCTTGATTTGTTTCTCAAAGAAGTGCAGCGGCAGTCGCTGAGTGAAAAGCAAATGAATGCAGAGCGGGAACAGAAGTTTTCCAGCGATTTGGCAACGGCTCGCCAGCAAGTCGCCGAAGCCAAACAGCAGCTTCAGCGCGAACAGGAGCGTCAGGCGCGTTTGACGAAAAGCTATGAAGCGAATGAAGCAGCGCTGATGATACTGGAAGAATCTCTGCGGCAGCATCAAGGGAGTTTGGGCGAAGTGTTCGGTGTGGTGCGCCAAAATGCAGGCGACTACTACGCGCAGTATCTGGCATCGCTGGCGATGGCCGATAAGTCGCAGGCATTGGAATTTATCAAACAACTCGGCGATAGCCGCGTGTTGCCATCCATCGAAGAAATAGAAAAACTCTGGATTACCGCACTGCAGGAAATGGCCGACTCCGGCAAAGTGCAACGCATGCCAAGCGAAATTGTTGCTCCAGACGGACGCAAACGCGCCGGCGATATTCTGCGTATCGGCGCTTTTAACGCCGTGGCTGATGGGAAATATCTGAGCCATGTCGAGGGGCGCAATCAGTTTGTGGAACTTCCGCGTCAACCCCAGAGCCGTCATTTGAAGCAAGCTCAAACATTGGAGAATGCCGCAGCGGGGCAAACCGTGATGTTTGCTGTCGATCCCTCACGCGGTATGATTCTGTCCCAGCTCGTTCAGTCTCCATCGCTGCTGGAACGCATCCATCAGGGACGCGAAATCGGGATGATCATCATCGCTCTTGGTATTTTCGGCCTTGTACTCTTTCTTGCCCGTTATTCGTGGCTGTTTGTGGTTGGTCAGCGGATGAAGCATCAAATGGGGAGCGAGGCCATCACGACTGACAACCCACTGGGGCGCATTCTGTCGCTGTATGAACAAAACCGCGCCATCGACGCCGAAACGTTGGAAGTCAAACTGGACGAAGAAGTCCT
Organism: Chrysiogenes arsenatis DSM 11915; assembly: GCF_000469585.1. Taxonomy (NCBI): domain Bacteria; kingdom Pseudomonadati; phylum Chrysiogenota; class Chrysiogenia; order Chrysiogenales; family Chrysiogenaceae; genus Chrysiogenes; species Chrysiogenes arsenatis. Next base: position 51,912 of record NZ_AWNK01000011.1, on the reverse strand, counting down.
GCGCGAAATTCCCCGTTTGGAATGGGGGCTGACCACGATTAAAATCCTGGCAGCCGTTGCGCCGCTACTGGGGCTGTTGGGAACGGTTGTCGGGATGATCGAAACCTTTCAGGCGATCACGCTCTTTGGCACCGGCGATCCGCAACTCATGGCAGGCGGGATTTCTCAGGCATTGGTTACAACCGCGCTGGGGTTGGTCGTCGCCATTCCGCTTCTGTTTCTGCATAACCTTGCCTCCGCTAAAAGCCGCTATTTGGTGAACGTGATGGAAGAACAGGGCGCCGGCCTGCTCGCCAAACACATGGCCAAACAACGGACAGGGTACGCACATGGCTGACGCACTCTTTGCCATCAGCAGCTACATCGACGCTGGCGGCAACGTGCTCTGGGCCATTCTGATCGTGGCGGTGGCGCTCTGGACATTGATTTTAGAGCGGTACTGGTATCATTGGCGTGTTTTTCCGCAGGAGTTTGCCGCGTTACGGGCGCAGTGGGAAAACACAACGCTGACCGATATCTGGCTGGCACGCAAAATCCAACAGATGGATGTTGCCAGACTGCGCCATCAACTTGGCGGATCGGTTTTTTTGATCCGCACATTGATTGCCATGTGCCCACTGCTGGGGTTGCTGGGAACCGTCGTTGGCATGATTCAGGTCTTTGAAGTGCTGGAATTCAGCGGAACCGGTAATCCACGCGCCATTGCTTCTGGCGTGTCGATGGCGACCATCCCCACCATGAGCGGTTTAGTGGTCGCACTTTCTGGGCTGTTTTTCAGCATTGATCTGGCACGAGCCAGCGAGCACAAAGCGCGAAAAGCTGCCGATGTCCTTTCGCAGACATTAGCAAAAATTCCAGGGTTGCATTGCCATGTAACCGGCAGATGAACAAGGAAAAAATTTAGGGGAACACTATGCGACGCAGAAATAGAATGACCGAACGCGAATCCGCAGAAATAGACATGACCTCCATGATGGACGTGGTGTTTATTATGTTGATTTTCTTTATCGTCACCACGTCGTTTGTCAAAGAAGCTGGGATTGAAGTCAATCGCCCCGCCGCCGCCAGCGCCGAACGTCAGGAACGCGGCAACATTATGATTGCCGTTTCGGAAACCGGCGCAATTTGGATCGACCAACGGCAGGTAGATTTGCGCGCAGTACGTGCCAACATTGAACGACTACGGGCAGAAAACCCCGAAGGGGCGGTGGTGATTCAGGCCGACGAAGCCTCGCGCACCGGCATTCTGGTTGAAGTGATGGATCAGGTACGTCAGGCTGGCGTACTGAATGTTGCCATCGCCGCGAGTAAACCATGACAAACGCACTCGTCCGCCACAGCACCGCGTTCGGGTGCGCCTCGCTGGTAGCACTCGGACTTTTTTGGATGATGACCAGCATGGTCAATCGCGATGCAGGCAACCTGAACGCCGAGCGGCAACGGATGGTAATGAATTTTATCCGCATTGATGACGTTCCGCCACCAATCCCAGAGCGCAAACGCAAACCGCCCAAACCACCAGAACAGGAACCTTTGCCGCAACTCGAAGCCGTATCGACGCCAGCACCGCAGATGAATGCACCGCGCACACCACAAATGAACCTGTCGCGCCCGCATTTCAGCCCCAACCTGGCAATGGCAGGCCTGCCCACAATGGCAAGCGGCATGATGGCGTATTCACAACCACTCACACCCGTGTCGCAAGTGCCGCCCATGTATCCGCGCCGTGCCCTGATGGATGGCACAACTGGCTGGGTGAAGCTGGCATTTGTGATTACTGAAGATGGCAACGTGCGCGATGTGCGCGTTATCGAAGCCAGCCCGCGACGCGGCATTTTTGATCACGAAGCCTCGCGCGCCCTCAGCCGTTGGAAATTCCATCCGCAGAAAATCGACGGCCACACCGTAGCCGCCCACGCCACCATCACGATCAACTTTAACTTGGAGCGCTGATATGATGCGATACCGCACGCTTTTGCTTACCCTGCTCGCTTGCCTGTTGTTGACACCGGCATATGCCTCTTCCGTATCGCCTGCTGCCTTTCAAGCACTCGCCAAAGCGCAAGAACTGGTGCAGAAATCAGAGTGGCAACAAGCGCACAGCGCACTTGATGCTATCCTGAGTGCCCACGCCAAAGAACCCTACGCACTGGCAACCGCGTTGCAGCTTAAAGGATATATCCTGAACGAAACTGGAAAACACGCCGAAGCGCTGCAAGCCTTTGAGCAGGTGCTGGCGCTTGGCGCGCTGGAAAGCTCCGCCGAGCAACAAATACTCTATAACGTGGCGCAACTGCTAGCGAGCGTTGGCCGACAGAAAGAAGCCGCCGCACGGATAACAACCTGGCTGGCACACTATCCCACGCCAACTCCAGCACAGCAAATTCAGGCCGCCTGGATCTTTCTTGGCGCTCAGCAATTTGCCGCCGCCGCCACGCAGATCGAAGCCGCACTGCGCAGCGTGGAAGGTCGTCCCGAAGAATCATGGTATCAAATGCTTATTCTGGCATTGCAAGGCACGGAAAATCACGCCAGCCTCAAACAATGGCTCCCGCTCGTTATCGAGCACTATCCCAACAATAAAAACTACTGGATGCAGCTGACATCAACCTATTTGAACACACAGGAGCGACAGAAAGCCGTCGCCGCCATTTCGACCGCCTACCATAACGGACTGCTGCGCGAAGAGTCGGATATCCGCTACGCCGTGCAACTCTACCTTCATGCCGGCGTACCACACAAAGCCGCGCGCGTACTGAGCGACGCGCTGGAACGCGGGATTGTCCTTTCCGATGCCAAACACTACGAACAACTCGCCGACATCTGGTTCCATGCCCGCGAAATGGGAACGGCAACTCAGGCCTTTCACAAAGCCCTTGAGCACGGTGCCGGACACGAAACCAGCCTGAAACTTGGACGTATGCTGGTGCAGCAACAGGAATGGCACGCCGCACGCGAACATTTACAACGCGCCGCACGCAGCGAACACGAACGGACAAAATCCGAAGCGCTGATTCTGCTAGGCATGGCCGCGTATTCAGAAGGGAACATGGCCGAAGCGCGCGATGCGTTTGGGCAGGCACGCCGATTTGGAAAAGTCAGACGACAGGCGGAAGGATGGCTGAAATACCTCCAGCAGGAAGGGTGAGTGATGGGGGATGCCCGCCCAGTGTCTTTGGAATTTATTATGAGTTAATTTACCGTGAACATACTGAGTTTTTGACAGAAGAACGGGAGTAGATCTTCTCTATCTCTATTGGCACCATAAAGGGTCTGATTATACCGCAAGATGGGATCACCTTCAGCGACAGTTCTGTATTCGTCCTCGGTGAGTAAAGAGTATCGAAGCCAATGCATAATAATAATTAGCTTTCGCTGATGTTTATCGTTTTCGCTCAGCGTTCCTATCTCAATTTCTTTACAGAGATTGCTATACGATATCTGTCCCAACAGAAGTTTGGTATAAATGCTTGGTTTGACTACTTTCACTACACAGATAAAGGCAATAAGAGGGGTCAGCATAAATTCGTTTTTCTCTGAAGTGCTGTAGATGAGAGTCAAGTTTGTAAAGACCTTTTCAAGCTGCCGCAATGATAGATTAAAGTGTCGAGCAAGAGGGACGAGGCAATCAGAGTGTGTAAAATATTTTGTGTAAGTGGCCATTTACGATACCATTCTGATCATATCTCAAGGAGTATCCTATGGCCATTTCCGATGAACTTCTCGACCAGCTTCTTGCCAACTATAAAAAGCCTGAAGATCTTGTAGGCGAAGGCGGTCTACTCAAAGAGTTAACGAAGCGACTTGTAGAGCGTGCAATGCAGACAGAGATGACTGACCATCTTGGCTATGCCAAACATGGAAAGTCAGACAAGCAGGCTGGAAACTCACGCAACGGCAAATATCCAAAGACCATTAGTGGTGAGTTTGGTGAGCTTCAGATCAATGTTCCCCGTGACCGCGACGCCAGTTTTGAGCCAAAAATTATCCCCAAAGGTCAAAGCCGCTTTCATGGTTTTGACGATAAAATCCTCTCTATGTACGCGCTGGGCATGAGTACACGGGACATTCAAGTTCACTTAGAAGAGATGTATGGAGTGGAGGTTTCCCCCACCTTAATATCCCAAGTAACCGATGCTGTGATTGACGATGTGAAATCATGGCAAAACCGTCCCCTTGATGAAGTTTACCCCATTGTTTATCTGGATGCTATCAGGGTGAAAGGGAGACAAGGCGGACACATTATCAACAAAGCAGTGTATCTCGCGTTGGCTGTCACCATGGAGGGACAAAAGGAAGTTCTTGGCATGTGGATCGCCGAAAATGAAGGGGCAAAGTTCTGGCTTAGTATTCTTAACGGACTACAAAACCGTGGAGTTAAGGATATTTTCATAGCTTGCGTTGACGGCTTAAAAGGCTTCCCTGAAGCTATAGAAGCCGCTTATCCGAACACTCAAGTGCAAACCTGCATAGTACATATGGTCAGACATAGCTTGAATTTTGTGGCATGGAAAGAGCGCAAACAGATGGCCGCCGACTTGAAAGAAATTTATGCCGCGCCAACAGAAGAGCAGGCGCGGAGGAATCTTGAACAATTTGAGACAAAATGGGATGCCACTCATCCAATGGTCAGTCAATCATGGCGCCGCAACTGGGAGCGAATAATCCCATTTTTCAACTATCCGCCCGATATCAGAAAGGCAATCTACACCACCAATGCCATTGAATCATTAAACCACTCGCTGCGCAAGGTAACCAAGAACCGTGGGGCATTTCCCGACGACGAAGCAATATTCAAGCTCTTTTATATGGCATTACGCAATATTTCAAAGAAGTGGACAATGCCGATCAGAGACTGGAAAGCGGCTCTTAATCAGTTTTGTATTTTCTTTGAGGGGAGGGTGCCAATGCAAAATTGATGTCTGCCGCTACTTACACAAAATTATTGACAGACCCGGCAATCAAGAATCTCTCGCTGATCTCTCCACACTGTCAGTTCATGGAGCTTGAGCAGCTCTTTGCTATACACTTCTAAATCATCACCGTTGCGGTATCGTTCAACGACCCTTTTAGGGATAGCCGTCTCAATATTGATAAATTTTTGAAGATACGTGTGTGCATCGATGTTATTGCCGTACACGCACCTGATAGCCTCCTCCAGTTGCTCTTTGTGCATCACAAGAACGAAAACAACATTTTTTACAGAAAACAAATGCTTTATCTTTTCAAGGACTTCAACCGCAAAAGGGGGTTTGCACCTATCAAGCTCGTCGACAATGATAACCAGGCGACCGCTCTTGTTACCTGCTAGCGTTGTGGGTATTTCCGATAAAGATTCCCTGAAGGATTGAATCAGTTTATTTTCTTGAGAGTGAGCGTTCAATCGCTCTTCAACCAGCTTGGCAATCGTTTCTGATGTGCTGGTGGCAACGTCCTCGCTTATTGCTGTCAGCGCGTCAATATCAGATTCCTTGATGACACCGAGCGTGGCAGCCTTAATGCCTACTTTTGCAGTCCATGAGAGAAGGCGAACGCCGACTTTCTTGGCATTTTCTTTAAAACGAGATTTCTCTACCTCGGTTGAATGCTGATCCACATAGGAAGTAATTGCACTGGCGATTGAAATAAAAGCATCTTCTGTGTAGTCATTCTGAAAAGCGTCGATGTAGATACTCGGAACCCCTTTTTCTTTCAGGAGACCTTGCCACATTTTTACGAACGTGGTTTTCCCTTCGCCCCACTTACCGTCAATCGATAGAACAAGTTCGTCCGTTGAGCGCACTACCAAGTTCGCTAATGCCTCGCCAAATGCTTTGCGTTGCAGTGCATCTTTCTTAAAACCATCAAGATCGTCAACAATAAGCGGAGGCGTGACCAGTTTCATGAACACCTCAGGGAAGTCGTACTTTCCAATAAAAGGATCGTATTCTGCGCGCTGTGTATTCGACGCACACAATTTAGCGGAGCATAGCTTTTCATTTTCCGCATATCAACAGCAAATGCAACTATCACTCATCAGCGTCATTCCTGCATCGCGTGAATGCCGTCGTTTCCCCTCGGTAAGCTTTTGCCCCTGCGCTGCGACGCCTGCTCGGCTAGACCCCGCAGGGGTGGCCACAGGATGTGGCCAGTCTGGCAGTTGTCCATGGATGGACATTCTGCCAGATCTCCGAGGCAGGCNAGCAAGGCGAAGGGGAAGCAAAAGCGCGAGGGCACTTTTCTTTGGTTCTTTCTTTTGGTGCCAAAAGAAAGAACAGCAACAACTTACGTGGACGCGCTCCACTTATCTACATTAGCAGCATCAGATGGCACGTCCTGCTCACTTTTGGCGGCAACAATTTTGGGCGCTTGATACAACCGATGGTGCCAGATCGAAAACCCCACCAGCCCAATCCCCGCCACGACATGCAATCGCTTGGCAGCTTTGCCTTTCATGAAACACGCCGTCACCAGCGTCGCCCCCATCGTAATGATCATTCCCGTCTTGGCCAATTCTTTTTGTTTGGCGAGTGATAGCGCACGCATGGTGCCTCTCGTTACGCTTTTGGTTGTGGTATGCGCGCGCCCAGCGCGGCGTTCAGCAAAATCCCCACTGTCGTACCGTTGTGCAGCACGGCTGTGGCTACTGGCGAAAGGCGTCCCATCACGGCTAGCAGCATGATAATACTGTTGAGACCGATCGTTAGATGGTAGTTATTTTTGACTCTCGTAAGGGTCTGGCGTGCCAGTGCCAGCACATCGGTAATCAGGAGCACGTCGTCGCTCAGCAGGGCAATATCAGCACTGATGCGAGCGATATCGGCGCCCCGTTGCATGGCGATGCCAACATCGGCTAGAGAGAGTGCTGGCGCATCGTTGATGCCATCGCCAATAAAAACGCAATGCTCACCGTTTTGTTTCTGTTTTTCCACTATGGCGGCTTTTTCATTGGGGTGCAGTTCGGCGTAGCATTCATCAAAACCAAGGGTTGCGGCGATTTCTTCGGCTTTTTCGCGCCGATCGCCTGTCAGCATAATCGTTTTGCGCACACCCATCTGCTTCAGACGCGTGAGGAGTGTTTTGCTTTGTGGCCGCAGTTCGTCTTTCAGACAGATAATTCCCAAGAGGCGCCCATCATAACCGATATACAGCGGGGTAAGGCCGTTCTGGCGTGCTTCGTCGATCATCGCCGTGTGACCAGCAAAGCAAATCTGCTCGTCATCTTCCAAGAAATGGCGGCTGCCAATGACGACTTTTTTGCCGTCAACATACGCCATCACGCCATGCGCGACGATAAATTCTACCTCGCTGTGGTGGAAGTGGTGCGGAATGGCACCGTTACTTTGCGCGGCTTTGACCACGGCCTGCGCGATGGGATGGAAGTAGTGCTCTTCGATCGAAGCGGCAAGGCGGAGGATTTCGTCGCTCGTCCATGCCGGATCAAGCGAGAACGAGCAGTAGACTTCCATGTCGCCAGATGTCAGCGTGCCAGTCTTATCAAAAATGAACACATCGGCTTGCGCCAGCTTTTCCAGTGCGCTGGCGCTTTTAACAAGGATATGGTGCGTTCCGGCCTTATAGAGCGCTGCTTTGAACGCCACTGGCGTCGCGAGTTTGAGGGCGCAGGAGTAATCGGCCTGCAACACCGCCGCAACTTTCGACAGGTCACGACTCAGCAAATACCCAGTACTTGCCAGCCCGATGGAAAACGGCACCAGACGATCGGCCATGCGGATCGCCTCTAGATGGGTATTCGACTTCGATTGCAGCGAACTTTCCACATACTGTGCAATGCGGTATGCAACGCGGTCGCGCCCTACTTGTTCGGCGTAAACGTGCAGTCGACCTTCTTCGACGAGTGTGCCGGAAAGGACACGGTCGCCGCGCCCTTTGGCAACAGGAACCGCTTCGCCAGTCAGCGAAACTTCATTGATCAGCGCTTCGCCTTCCAGCACTCGGCCATCGATGGCAACGGTTTCACCAGCCTGAGCGACGACGACCATGCCGCGCAGCACGTTTTCCGCAGGCACTTGGATATCGACACCATCCTTGCGGATCCAGACTTTTTCGGCTTCCGGCTGTACCAGCGATAGCAGAAGTTCGTCGGATTGGCGTTCGATGCGGTGTTCGATATATTCTGCCAGCGAAATCAGCAGATTGGTGACGTGTGCCGCTGTGAAATCTCGACGACCAATAGAGATGAGAACGGCTGCTGCCTCCATTGACTCCGAGGTCACTCGACGACGCAAAAGCTGTTTTGCGCCCGCGCAAATCACCGCCCAGCAGGCAAAAAAGGTAAACCATGGACGGAGTGCCAGCGGCAGCAGTGGAGTTGCCACCCAAGCCGCGACCCCCTTTGCAATGCTGTGCACGGGCAGTTGTGCGACGGCGTTGCTTGGTGTCAGCGCCGTAAAGGTCTCTTCCTGAATGGAAAAAAGTAAGGCCAGCACGGTATCGGCATGGTATTCGTCCGGCGCAAAACAAATGCGGATGGTGGGATTATGGACACCAAATTCCACCCGCTGAATGCCCGGTTTGACTTCCAGCAGCCGTTTGAGTGAACTGACGTTGAAAGCACCGCTGGTCTGATAGCGCAGGCGAATGCGAAAGCGTGTCTGGTGAACAATACGCAGTGCGGTGAACAGCCCCATTATTCTTCGTGCGCCATCCGCTGTTCTTCCGCTTCGGCGCGGGCATCTTCAACTTTTTCCTTTAACTCTTCTACGGAAGAAGCCACCTGAGAAAACAGCGTAACACCTGCTTTAATAATCGCTTGCTGCGCTTTTTCGTTGGTGAGCAAAAACGTGGCGGCGGCACCAATCAGAAGTCCTTTGATAAAGCGGTCGCTCTGGCTGCCACCAAAGAGTGCCGACTTGGCCTGATTCATGAACCCGTTTTGTGCGCCATACTGTCCACCCTGCAGATAGGGATTCTGGTGACGGAAATAGTCGTCATTATTGGGGCGATTAGCGCCAAAAAACGGTTGGTTGCGATCTGACATAAACTCTCCTCTTATATTTTTTCGGTCAGCCACATGGCAAGAGCACCCGCCGCGATGGTGGCAATTCCTTCGGCGGTCTGTTTTTCGGAAAAGTGGTTGTACGCGGCGGCACCACACCCGATGGCAATGCCACCCTGTAGGCCGCGGCGCACGATGTGCTGTGGATAAAACAGCTGGTGCACACTGTTTCTTTGCACGGTCGCCAGCAGTGCGTGGCTGAGCGCCCCGGCAAAGAACGCATCAACCGCGTTCAGGCGTTTAGGCTTCGTCGGGTTTGCGGCGGCGACGAACGGGCTTTGGGGCTTCGTTTTCGACATGCATTTCTCCATCCGCGATAACTTCTTCTGTGTTGGGCTCAAGTGCAGGCGTGGCTTTTTCCATCTCCTGCATCTTTTCACGAATACAGGCGCCCGTTGCCTGAACAGCGCGCACACCAGTGTCGATGTTCTCCTTAACGATCCGGCTCCCTTTGTCGACGATCTCTTTGGTCTTGCGGTTTTTCAGCAGCAGTATCGAAGCTGCCCCCACGACCGCACCAATCAGAAAATGATATGCCATTATTCGCTCCTTTCGTCGTCTTGCGACGTATTCTGTTTACTCAAGATCGTTAGCGCGGCGGCGCCTAAAAGCAATCCGCTGAGAAACGAGCCATTTTGTCCGGTCAACATACCCGCCCATTCTGCTGGATTTTTGCGCAGCACTGTCTGCTGTATTTCCTCAAACACGGCGACGGGGTCGGGAATCTGTGTTTCGCTTATCGCGCGCCGTAGCGCTGGAATATGGTGCTGAAGCAAGGTGGCCTGAATCTGGAAAAGTGTATCGCGTAGTGTAGGTTCGTCCACGGTGTCGAGAAGCGATTCGTAGAGACGCACCGTGGCGTTTTCGTGCACAACGGCAACTTCCAAGCATTCCAGTTGCGTGGGTGGGAGTGTTTTGACTGGCGTTTTTGTGGGGGCAGGGGCGGCCAGCGCGGCGTATTCCATCGCCCAGGCAAGCGCTTGTACCTGCTGCTGGCGGCTTTGCCAAAGCGCTACAAACGGCTCGCTGCTCGTGTACGCCTCGGCCATAGCTCTGTACCAGCTGGCGCTCTGCGCTGCATCCTCCCACGCGATCTGTAAAGCGCTTTTCATGTCAGGGGAAGTGTGCGAGTTGTCCATTATGATGCCCCTCCTCTACGAGTGAGATAATCAAGCAGCGGTTCCGCCTGTCCATGATGCAGTTGCTCGAACAACGCAAAGATCTCCGGCGAACGGTGATAGGTGATGGTTGCCGAAGCGGCAATCGGATTCACTTTCACGTCAACAATCCCGCAGAGAGTGGTCATTTTCGTGCGAACCGCTTGCGGATTTTCGGCGATCCATGTGGGAAGTTTGCCGCGTAGCTTCAGGCGGATACGACCCGGAATGTGGTGTGCGATAGTGATATTCTGAAGCAGAGCGAGGAGGTCGTGGTGATTTTCATGAAAAGGTTGCGTCATAATGAACCTTAGCGCTGACCGGGATGCGCGGCGTCGTACGACCCGGATGGCGCAAGGCGCGTTTTCGTCAGTTTTTGCTTGTCCGGTAGGGTAAGTCTGTCTTTTCCGTGCAGCGAGGCGAGGCTAGCGGCACAACTGCTGCTTACCAACGATTTGCGAAATTGCATATTTCTTCTGAGCATAGTTCGTCTCCTTATGGTTTTTGTGCGTGAATGCAATGCGGCAATTCTTTATCGTTGTCGCTTTCAAAACGCTGCAATGCGCCGCATTTTGGGCACTTTACTTCGATCTGAAGAACGTGCCCTTTCATCAGCAAGCGGCGACATTTACGGCATCGAATTTCGTCTGGAAACTCCAAATCACTCCCATTTCCAGAAGAGGTTAAAGGAAAATTTTTTTCAGACACAGACTACCTTCCGCACAATTTCGACTACGCCGACACTTCACTGAGCGCCGTCTGACGCTCAGTGCGTTGCAAATAGCGCTGGCACTGTTGCAAGCGGTCATACCCCAACATCGTGCCGAGGATAAAGTCCTCTTCGCACGTATAGTCGTTCAGACTGCTTTTACCGATGCGGCGCAGAACGTCAATACACTCAGGAGCACCGAAAAAAACATTCATTCGGTTGGGGGCGAGATCATAAATCAGGAAGTCGATTTTGTGCCGCTGAAGCTGCGCTTCAACCTGCGAACGGAGCTGTGTGCTCATTGTGTGCAGGATCAGGCTGCGCAGCCCTTTGCGATATTCGTAGATGTGGTGGCAGAATACTTTCATTTCTTTTTCTTCTTTTTACCCTTGCACTTGCAGTTCTTACAGTCACCGCTACAGCTATGGAGAGTAAAGTCGTAACGCATAAAAGCCTCCTGAGAATTACCTTGCATAAATACGATTAGCTGTATCTAACTTATAGTGCCGCATCTGTCAATATGAATAATGCATTCTGATAAATATTGTAGAGTCTGGTATGAAGAATAAAGATTGAAGCCTTCCCTTCAGGGCAGGCGCATCAGTATATCCTGAGACTTACCACAGAGGGCAAACACGAAAAAAACCCTCCGGTTATGCCGGAGGGTTTTTTATGGCGTGAGTATGTTACGCTCGATAGGGTCATAGATAAACCACCGCTGGTTACGATAGATCTCTGCCACGAGTGCGGCAATAGAGCGCGGATTATTGTACCTCTACATTACAGTGGCCTTCGCCGACATGCCCAACGTGGAGTCCGCGTAGGGAAAGTGTTTGAATTTGCGCTGCGGCATTCGCAAAGGGGGCAAATCCTGGAGCCCCGACATTCATGGGATCATCGGCGGGCTTGTCGCCACGACCAAAGATGTGATCAAGATGGAAAGTGAGTTCAAGATCGCCCGCTTCAGCTGTGCTAACAAACCCTTTGCGCTCGTCACCCACATATTCGCCGCAGCGGTAGTGGGTCACTTCCGGCGAACGGAGGTCGAAGCGGACACGCTCATCACCTTTGGTTGCGGTACCGATCAACGCCAGCGCATATCCTTGCAAAGCACCAGAGGTCGCAGGTTCCATTTTCCAGGAAAGTGCATTGTAATGTCCTGCGGTAACGGTGTCGATGGAACTAATCAGCACGGTGGGCTCTTTTTCTGTCCCTTGAGCAAGGTCGATCGTAAAGCTTCCTGGAAGAGTGACTTTGGTAGAAGCCTGTATTGGTATTTTTGATTCCGCATTGTATGGTGGATTGGTCTGATACGCGGTAATGTTACTTAAAGAGACAAAAACATGGTCAAACTGTAAGCTCCATCCATCTTTGGTGAGTTCCGGTGCGTTAAATCCAGAGACGGCCAGATCTTCGCCATTGGCGTAAAAGGTCAGCGATTTGGCGCTTGCTGTCGTGGCAGCCAGAGTAAGGGAACAAAAGAGTGCAAGGATGCGACGTGAAGACTTTTTCATAGTACCTCCTTCAATGTAATGCCTGTCATGGGCATTTTAATACTGCATATCTAACTTTAAACTTGCAGCGACACAAGTGATAAAGTCTCAATGTTGACTTTCTTCCGGTATTGCGGCGTACAGGTTTGACGGCGGGTAGTGTGGCCATGCGGGAGATTGGCGTCTATTGCGCGCAGATCTACTTCATCCAGCAAGCCACGCGGTATAGTTGTACGAAATTGGCACGAAATGCCGCTGGTGGCGATATGCGCCACGCTCTCCTGCAGAGCGTGTGTGTCGACGGTAACACCTGCTAGCAGCGGGTATTTCGCCCACGGTGCTTTGATGTCCATCGCGATGTAATCCACCAGCTTGTGTGCAAGAATCTGTTGCACTATCGCGGGATGACTCCCGTTGGTATCAAGCTTGACCGGCAGGCCGATTCGGCGCAGTTCCTGCAAAAATTGCGGCAAATCGTTGTGCAGCGTTGGCTCTCCGCCGCTGACCACGACTCCTTCAAGCTGCCCTTTACGCTGAGCCACTGTTTGCAAAATGGTTTGCGGGCACCACTGCTCAGAGCTGTCCTGTGGCAACAGCTCCGGATTGTGGCAGTACGGGCAGCGAAAATTACACCCTTGTGTAAAAATAACGGCGGCAATACGACCGGGGAAATCGCTAAAGCTGGTTGGCAGATAGCCACCAATCAGCATGGGTTGGGAATTTCGTAATGGCTCCGCAGGCGAAACTCTTCTTGCTTGCCATTGTTCCACTGTGATGTTGGGCGTAAGTAACCCACCACGCGGGAATATACTTCGGTGGGGTGGTCACACTGTGGGCAGCGTGCCACTTCCCCACTTAGGTATCCATGTTCTGGACAGACGGAAAATGTGGGGGTGATAGTGAAGTACGGCAAGGTGTACTGGTGGCAAACTGTGCGCACAAACCGTTTGATGGCCTCAGGGTCGGCGACGGCTTCGCCAAGGAACAGGTGTTGCACCGTGCCGCCGGTATAGCGCGACTGGAGCTGATCCTGTAAGTCGAGTGTCAAAAAGACATCATCGGTATAATTGACCGGAAGTTGGCTGGAGTTTGAGTAAAACGGCTCCATGCTCGGCTGTCCCGATGGATGTGTAACGGCGCCCAAAATATCGGGATATTTTTCTCGGTCGATTCGTGCTAACCGGTAACTGGTGCCTTCAGCTGGGGTTGCTTCGAGATTGTACAGGTTGCCGGTTTCATTTTGATAGGTGGTCAGTGTGTCGCGCATAAAATTGAGCACGCGCAGTGCAAAGCTCTGCCCAGCCGGGGTGCCAATGTCTTGCTGCATCAGATTCATGCACGCTTCGTTCAGGCCGACAAGGCCAATAGTAGAAAAGTGGTTTTTCCAGTAGCAGCCAAAACGGTGATGTAGGTCGCGTAGGTAAAAGCGGGTGTAGGGGTAAAGATGGTTGTCGGTAAAGCGTTCTAGTACTTTGCGTTTTGTTTCTAAACTCGTGCGGGCAACGAGCATAAGTTGTTCCAGTCGTTCAAAAAACTCCACCTCATTACAAGCTAAATAGCCCAGGCGTGGCATGTTGATGGTAACGACGCCGATGGATCCAGTCAGGGGATTGGCGCCGAAGAGTCCGCCACCTCGACTTGCAAGTTCGCGCAGATCAAGCCGTAGACGGCAGCACATGGAACGGGCATCATCTGGCGACATGCTGGAGTTGACGAAGTTGGCAAAATAGGGGATGCCGTATTTCGCCGTTGCTTTCCACAGCGCTTTGCACCCAGGAGCATCCCAGTTAAAGTCTTCGGTAATGTTGTAGGTGGGAATCGGAAAAGTAAAGACGCGCCCTTTGGCATCGCCTTCACCAAGCACTTCGAGCAAAGCGGTGTTGAAAATGTCCATTTCTGCCTGAAATTCCCCGTAGGTCGTATTTTGATGCTCGCCGCCCAGAATCACTGGTTCGTTTTTCAGCGTAGATGGTGGTTGTAGGTCGAGGGTAATGTTGGTGAACGGTGCCTGAAAGCCGACGCGTGTTGGGACGTTGACGTTGAAAACAAATTCTTGCAAGGCCTGACGTACTTCGCGTGGCGTTAGGTTATCGTAACGGATAAATGGTGCCAATAGCGTGTCGAAGTTGGAAAAGGCCTGCGCTCCGGCGGCCTCCCCTTGCAGCGTGTAGAAGAAGTTGACAATCTGCCCCAAAGCGGAGCGAAAGTGTCGCGCTGGATGGCTTTCGGCTTTGCCGGGCGCGCCACGAAAACCGCTGCGCAGCAGATCCTGCAAATCCCAGCCAACGCAGTAGACGGAAAGCTGCCCCAGATCGTGAATGTGCAGATCGCCCTCTTGGTGTGCACACCGCACATCTGCCGTATAGATTTTGTTCAGCCAGTAGGTTTCGCTAATCTGTCCCGCAATGTAATTGTTCAGCCCTTGCAGCGAATAGCCCATATTGCTGTTTTCACGCACTTTCCAGTCTAGCCGCTCCAGATATTGATCAACCAGCCGTACATCGGCCTGACTGGCGATGTCACGATTGCGGGCATGCTGATCGCGGTAGAGAATGTAAGCTTTGGCGGTTTTTGGGAAAGGGGAGTTGAGCAGGATTGTTTCTACAATATCCTGAATCCCTTCAACGGTTGGGGGTTCCTGAAGAAATGTCTGTTGCGCCAGTAGCAGTACGCGGTGTGTCAGGCGTTGCGCAACCTCACTCAGCGGGTCGGTGATTTCGCCGGAAGCTCGCCCAGCGCTGGCAATAGCACGCGTGATTTTAGTCGCATCGAATGAAACGGTGCGGCCATCGCGTTTGCGGATGGATGTGAACGGCATGTTTTCGGTAACGGTGTGAGCTGGATCTAAGGCAGTGGTAACCATAAAAGCCTCCTTGACACGGGTCATGTGTGACAAGGGAGGAGTCGGGAGTGGTTTTTTTGACATTGGCCAGAAAACAAACATCCCACGACTTCGCTTCCCTCGAGCGAAAACAACCTTCGTGGGAGATCAACGGAAATTCGGCACAACTGACTGGCGCCAGTCCGGCAACGATTTCCCCTTTTCCCGCGAAAGGTGTCGTCAGTGATGCCAATACGGCATCGGCTTGTCGGCAGGTCTTCGGACTTGGAGGCACTGTGGATTCCACACCTACTAACTGTCGCTTCCCATCTTTAAAAAGACAGTGCGTATGACAGTGTTCGTTCCTCTATACCGCTGCGGGGCAGTTCCGGATTCGCACCGGATTCCCTCTTACGACACACGGGTGTGTTTCCCGTATGAACCGAAAAGTGGTGTGAACTTTAGTGAGAGGCGACAAAGAAGTCAATCGAAAAACCGACCATGACGCTGAGTCGCAAATTCCAGTAGACGCGTGATTGTGTCCCTGAAACACATTCAGTCGGCAGATTTTTTCTCGGGCAACTGACAAAACCCCTGCGGCGGGACATCAAGGGCGCTGTTGAATTTACTGGAGAGATTCTGAAAGGCAATCAGTCCGGTCAATTCCACCAGTGCATCATCGTGAAGGTATTGTTTTAAACGGGTCATCAGTGCTTCGCTTACCTGATGGCCGGTAATGGTGACAGCTTCGGTGTATTCCAGTACGGCACGTTCTTTTTCGTCAAAAATCGCGCTATCACGCCATTTTGCTAGCGCTTCGACTTTTTCCATCGTGCCCGTGCGCTTTGCGAGGGTGGCCGAATTGATGTCGACACAAAAATGGCAGGTGTTGATCTGCGACACACGCACCGTAACCAGCGAGCGCAACACCGGACTGATGGGCGATGAGCGGCGGTCAAGCACACCGTACAACAGCGCTACCGCGGCAAAGAGCTTCGGCACCCGTCCCCACAAAAGGCCGGGCTGCAACACGGCGCCGTAGCGGCGCTGTTGGCTCCAAAAAAACGGGCGCAACCACCATGGATATTGTCGAAGTGGCTTGACGGGAACGTGCATGAATTCTCCTTCCGATAGTGGCCTGCGGATGCTTCTAGTATTGAGCAACTCGCTAAAACCCTTGAAGCATAAAATCAATGGCATTGACGATACTGTCCCGCTCGCCTTGAAGGTTTGCGATTGGTATCGGCAAAATACGGCAGGGAACGGTAGCGATGAATTGTGTCATCATCACCACTTCTTCGCCTGCAATAACGAAAACCGGATTCAGCCTCTGAGCCGCTTTGGGTGACTGGTTGCGCGGCAGTAGCGGTATAACAACGCGCGTGTTCAGGTGATCCAGCAGGTCGGCCTGAACGTCAAGCATGTAGCCGCTGCCTTCATGGTTGGCGAAAACATCGAAGCGCGCCATCAGAAGTTCCGGTACTCGGCAAGAGGAATGCCGTGCTCCGCTACATACTTGTTAGAGCTTTCAAGCGCGTCTTGATTTTCTTCATACCAAAGTTCCGCCTGACGCTCCGCGATGGCAATCTCAATGCCGCGCTGTGCTGCCCGCGAAATGTTTATTTCAAGTTTTTTCGCTAGTTGCAAGATATCGCTATCCAGCGAAAGATTGGCAGCTTTGCGAGAGTTACGGATGACACCTGACGTTCGCATAAAGGTTCTCCTGCGCAAATATATGCGCATAAAATATGGTAAAGGTTACAGAAAATCAACCGATGATTGCGAAGGATTCAGTAAACCAAGTATACAATCACAGGTAAATGCACGTAACAAGGAGCTACCATGAACTACTGGATACTGAAGTCGGAACCGGAGGCGTTTAGTATAGATGACTTAAGAAACCGTCCGCACCAGACAGAACCGTGGGATGGAGTGCGCAATTATCAGGCACGGAACTTTCTGCGCGACGGTATGCAGGTCGGCGATCAGGCGTTTTTTTACCACTCCAACTGTGCTGTGCCGGGTATTGTCGGGGTGATGGAAGTGGTGCGGGCTGGCTATCCTGACCCATCGGCGTTTGATCCGCGCAGCAAGTATTTTGATCCGCGCTGTGATCCGGCAAAGCCGGTGTGGTTTGTGGTGGATGTCTGCTATGTGCGCCACACGCGACGAGTGATTGCGCTCGCCGAGCTGAAGGCACACGAGGCGTTGCAGGATATGGCGCTGGTGCGCAAAGGCAATCGCCTGTCAGTGTTGCCGCTCACGGAACAGCACTGGCAGACGATTCTTGCGATGGAGTAACCGCTGTCCCTTACTCCAACAGGCTCTCATCTCCATTTCGCGTCGTAGCAATCTGCAGGTAAAAAACATTTGAAGCCACACGCTGGTGAACTGCAAACCACAATTTTACAAATGTGAATCTCTTGCTCGTGGCAAATCTTCCTCTGCCCCAGCGCCCCGCACCAAGGAGGAAACGCATAAAAATGCATCATTGCCTCCCCTTTTCATCGGTTGATTCGCCAGGTGCCCACCTCGTCCCTTTCCAGCGAATAACCCATATACCGCACGGCTTCGATGTCTCCGGGAAGACCACGCCCGACGAGACATTCAGCAATGTAACGGTGATCCTGTTGGGATTTATTCTGGGCTATATCGGATTTCGCTGTCATTATTGCCGGCTTTATTTCGACAACACTGCACATCTTGAATTTTGCACTCTCCGATGTGATCGGGGGAAATTCGTTATTCCCTTCATGTTTTTCCATCAAAGCATTCAACGCGGTTGTCTTGATCCGGTCGTCATGGATAACCCTGGCGTGCCCCCGGATGATAACGCAGTGGTAGTACTGGTGCGTGCAACAGGGATCCTTCTCCGGCGTGAAATCGACCTTCAGGTACGCCAACGGCAGATCCACCTCAAAACATACCTTGGAATTCCGGATTAGATTGTCAAGTTTCTCTCCTGTGAGCGCACAATGAAAGTACACGCATCCCTCATGAAAAACGAAATTCAAAGGAGTGATGTACGGATACCCCTGCTCATCCACGGTAGCCATCCTCCCCACATTCGTTGCTGACAGAATTTTTATGATCTCATTCACATCGGTAACCTCGGCATATTTTCGTCTCATTTTCTTCCTCCATGTCTGTTTCTGTTAAATTTCATTTGACCTCATTGGGTGTTTTGACTTTAAATGAAATAATGTATCCATCTCAAGTGCCAATTTTTGTATATTTTATGGATACAGTTGCTGCGATCTGCACCTCTTCCGCAAAAGTTAAAACAAACGAAATGGAGATTTTCCAAATGATCTGTGTAAGCAATGATTCAAAAATGCCCCTCTATCAGCAAGTCTATGAGCAGATAAAGCAAGAAATTAGTAATGGAACGCTGAAGGTTGGTTCCCGGCTCATATCCACAAGGTCATTGGCTAAAAACCTCTGTGTTGCGCGAAACACAGTCGAAAATGCGTATGCTCAGCTTTGTCTTGAAGGTTATCTCTTGAGCAAGCCCGGATCAGGTTTTGTGGTACAAGACATTTTCAGCGACTCCTTAGATTTTATCAAATCAGTCGATCACACTATCAATGTGAAATTTGATCCGAAACCACCTCAAAATTCCCAAACGGAATATTTGTATGATTTTCAGTACGCAAATCTTGACCATATGTTATTTCCCTCCACGCTTTGGCGTCGACTTACCGCAGAAGCGCTCTCCTCCTATGATTCTCGAGAAATATGCAATTACAGCGATAAGCAGGGAGATCTGAACCTGAGGTCAGAAATCGTGAAGTATTTGCGGGGATCGAGAGGGGTTCGATGTGCTCCTGAACAGATAGTCCTGTGTTGCGGAACTCAATATGCCTTGGATGTAATCTGCAGCCTTTTTCCTGTTGGAAGCGAGATCGCAGTAGAAGAGCCTGGATACGATGGCGCTAAAATTGTATTCCATAAAAACAAGTTTACAATACTGCCTGTTTCCGTTGGTTCTGATGGAATCAATATGAAAGAGTTGGAGATTTCATCAGCTAAACTGGCATATATAACACCATCTCATCAATTCCCGACCGGGACTGTGATGCCTGTCCAGCAACGCATTGAGCTGCTGGATTGGGCCGAGCGGAGAAATGGTACGATCATAGAAGACGATTATGACAGTGAATTGAGATATCACACAAAGCCTGTCCCATCGCTGCAATCCATCGACAATCATGGAACTGTTATTTACATGGGAACATTCTCAAAATCGCTATCTCCCGGGCTTCGTTTAAGTTACCTTGTCTTACCGGAGAGACTTTTACGTAAATATCATGAAGTGTATGAGGGATACTACTCTACAGTGCCATGGCTGAATCAGAAAATAACAACTCTTTACATGTCACGAGGGCACTGGGACAGGCATTTACGAAAGGTTTGTCTCGAATATAAAAAGAGGCACGATGTCCTTGTTCGCTCAATCAATGAGCTGATGGGTAACCGTGTACGCATCCGTGGCAATAATGCCGGCCTCCATTTCATTCTTGAATTCGTTCAAGGAGAATCTCGAGATCTCATGATTGAAAAGGCTCAAAAACATGGGGTAAGGGTCTATTCGACAATACAATATTGGCACGAAAAAGAAAAATCTCAGGACAACTGCGTCTTTATAGGTTTCAGCAAAATGTCTGAAAGTATGATTCGTGAAGGGATCGCATTGTTAACCAAAGCATGGTTTGACTCGGGGGTGGGGAAGTAGCACCATGCAGCGACGTAAGCGAGCAGTGGCAAGTATCGTAGACGATTCTTGCGATAGAATGATGAGTATCCCTTCCTCTACTCGTGAGTGCGTCCGCCAAAGTTCCATGATAAGCGCAGCAAGGGGCTATGTCCCGCGTCAGAAAAACGGAGTCCGAAAGTGAATTGCTTTTGGGGCGGCAAGGGATGCGAATAGTGTGCGATGGCGCGATACTCCTTGTCCAAACGGACGATATATGCCATCTGGTCGTTATGGTAACGCACGATGGCGCCTAAGGGATCCTCAAAAAGCTGTACTGTCATGGTATCGGGATTATACTCCGGCGCAGGAAGCGGAATAATGTGGTACTTATCGGTTCCTAAGAGCGATAATTCACCAGAGCGGCTTAATACTAGCCCGTAAAAGGCATTTTTCCGATTTTCAGACACGATGATGGTTCGTGTATCAACGAAATCCAAAGTCGGCACACGTCGAATGATAGGTTGTGAATCCATTTGTTTCAGATGGAAAAACTTACCGCTGGCGTCGCGCACAAAATACCCTTCGTCAAAGGGTTTGAGGTTGGTTGTTTTGCCAGCAATCAAATCGGCAGGGAAGGTAAAACCTGCCTCCGCCAATGCTGCGGCAAAAGAACGGCTTGGCTCGATATCAATTTGCATGGTTTCGCCATCTACAAACTCCATCCCGCTACGGTTGATGCGAAACATCGTTTCTGGAAAAGGGATCGTCCCAATATGGCTTTGGGGATTGAAAAGCGGGTAGAGCCCCGGTTCAATGCGGTTTTCCGGCAGATCTTCCGGAGAAAGCTTCAGGCTCAGGCGGGCATCGCGCAGAGCATTCCTGTCGAACACCTGATCACCCAGCGTGAGGGGTAATTTTCCTTGGATATCGAGATTTTTCCAATACACAAACGGCAGACGACGTTCAAACTCGGCCTGATCAAAACGTACCCCATCCGAATCACCATACGTGAAATTGTGCCCACCATGACTTTCCTGATATACAAAATTTTCCGAAACGGGGCTGTAGAAGAGGTACACTTGTGGACGTTCGTTGGCCGTAGTTTTTTCTCCAATCAGCGGAATGTAGAGCGCAACGATAAAAACCGTCAGCAACCCGAGCACGAATCGGCCAGACACGGTATTGCCACCCCCTGATTTAAACCTTTCTAAGGAAGCGAACACAAGAAGGGATACCAACGGAAGGGAAAGAGCGAGGTATCCACCAACTTCACGGTATGCTCCGGGAAGGTGGCTCCAAAAAAACAGTGCCACCCAACCAGCGAAGAGTACACCGAGAAGACATTTTCTTTTCCAGTAAGGCTCTAGCATGAGTGCGGCAAGGCTCACGTACGCGGCCACACCCCCGGCAACCCATACCAAGCCACTTTCCATTGCCAATATCCACGCCTCATAGGGATAATACGGGGCAAGAATGCCATACGTGGCCAGCAAGAAGAGTGTCAGCAAAGGAGTCATCAGCAGCAAACCGGCACAAAGCATCCCTTTGAGCATACGCCAGTGCGGTACGGGAAAATGCAGTGCGATGCGGAAACGCCGCTCACGCATTTCGCCCAAAAACTGCCAGAACCCGATGGTGGTGCCAATCAAGAGCGGCAGCCAGGCTATTTCGGCAAAAAAAGGGACGCCAAGATGGAGCGCCTGATACCAACGCATGCTTTCCGGCTCTATGTTGTGGAATGAATCGGCAACCCGACTCCCGTAAAAGATCAGCACCACACTTTCCACCAGCAGCAGACCGATCAGCAGAAATTTAAGTTTATGCCATTCCTTGCGACAAATAGTTCCAATGAAATTCATCAGTAACGTCCCATCAGGCCGATAAAGGCGTCTTCAAGATTGATTGTTTGCGGTTTTAACGACCCCGTTGCGTCAGCAACCAGAGCAGGGTGGTGGTGTGTCAGATGTCGTTCCATCTGCTCCAGTCCGGCATAACTGAAAAAGGTCAAGCCGTGGAGGCTTTTGTGGCTGCTGTAAATCACGTCATCTTTTGCAGGCTGGGATGAAAAACGTCCGGGCAGGCGATAACAGCGGAATTGTTCCAAAAACGATTGCAGATCGGTCTGAATGCATTTCCCGCCGCGATCCAGAAAAAGCACTTCATCAACAAGGCGCTCCATATCCTGCATAACATGCGACGTCAGGAACGCGGTGCGCTGCTTTGTCGCAATATACTCATCAAGATATTCAAGAAAAAGCCGGCGATACCCCGCATCCAGACCCAAAGAATAGTCATCCAGAATAAGCAGTTCTGGCTGCTGCGCAAAAATAAGTCCGAGCACCACTTGGGAGCGTTGCCCGCAAGACATATGGGCAATTTTGTGATTGCGCGAGAGATCGAGCAGATCAA
Organism: Chrysiogenes arsenatis DSM 11915; assembly: GCF_000469585.1. NCBI lineage: Bacteria > Pseudomonadati > Chrysiogenota > Chrysiogenia > Chrysiogenales > Chrysiogenaceae > Chrysiogenes > Chrysiogenes arsenatis. Next base: position 29,629 of record NZ_AWNK01000011.1, on the reverse strand, counting down.
TAAGATCATAAAAAGCGGATTGATCCCAATCGGTATAAAATGATCGGTAGTAGCGTTCTACCTGTGTAATTGTCAGGAAATCGTACGTTAAATGCCCTTCAAACAATAAGCCAATCTTGCGCCGTGTTTGCGGTGAGATGGCGTGAGAATCTTCGCCGAGCACCTTACAGGTCCCCGCCGCCGGGCGTAAAAAACCCATGAGAATATTGATAAGTGTTGACTTTCCAACACCATTGCGCCCCAGTAAGCCGAATATTTTCCCTGCTTCAACGCGAAAACTCAAATCATGGTAAATCGTGCGGCTCCCGTATGTATGGCAAAGCTGAGAGACCTCAATCGCAAGTTCTGGCATAATGCTCTCTCCCCTTCCGGAATGGCTGACTCGCGCTGATTGTCCTGTGGTTACTGGACAATATTTTCACCACGAACCTCAATCAGGTGCCCGGAACCACCGTCGAGAATGGCGGAAAAGCGCCCGTATGGTTTGGGAAAAGTTACTTCGCTGTGCTCGTCAAACTTAGATTCCATCACGCTTTTCCCGTTTTGCGCAATGCGAAAGGTTATTCCCGAAGCTGATGAGCCATCGCTGAATCCCCCTTCACACGTAATCGTTCCATCACCATTATCAAAACAGCTCATAATCGCCGTGTGACCAAATGCAGACGAAGAGGCAAGGGCAATGATCGCAAGCAACAATACTTTCCACATAAAATCTCCTGTACAACGAAAAATGCGACAGAATGCCGCCCAGCTGGAATGGCACTCTGTCGCTGTATCGATACAACAACAATTACTTCATATCAGTGACTTGAACCCAAAGTACCGCTTCTTGGGCGAGCGCTTTATCTTTGTACGTATCCACGGGTCCGACACCCAACGCGGCAATTCCCCACCAGCCAGCCTTTGGTAGACCGATTGTAAATTCACCCTGCGCGTTGGCACGGATTCCCATGGCTTCAAAAGCAGGGTGAGGCGCTTCGATTTTCCCTTTTGGGCTGAAAGCGTTCTTTTTCATATCGGGCTCGTGGTTCAAATATTCAATTTCCAGCTCGGCGAATGGCACGGGCTCGCCAGCCGAAAGCACGACACCACGAAACACGCCACCCGTCCAGTTAGCGTATGGTTTATCCAAAGGGACAATTTCGGCAGGCAGACCAACTGGCTCATGCCAGTTGCCGGGAACGCCGCCGACGTTGACGATCATCTTGGTAAATTGCTGAATGTACTCTTCATCTTCTTTTTCATAGTACGGCGTTGGCACGAGAACAAAGACATAGTCGCCCATGGAGCGGACAACGCTCGCAGGCAGTTTGGCTTCAAAGGCTTTCCCTTTGCTCCCTTTACTATCCCAGGTGATTTCCTTGAGATACGTTTTCAGGTCGACTTTTTTCGCTTCCCCTTCTTCGCCACGCTTTTGGATAACATAGAACTCGTCGACAGGCTCCATGTCCATCGTGTGACCGGCATCAAACGGGTGAGTAAAGACAACCTTCATCTCCATTGCCCCACCTGCTGTAAGGGCACTTTGCGGTGTGTACATCATCTGAAAATGCGCCCATGCGGGAGTGGCGGCTACCAAAGCCGTAAAACATGCGGCACTCAAGAAACGTTTCATCATTGTGTACTCCTTCTATTGGTTCTTAATCGAAAACCCTATGCGACCCGTCGACACCACTCACTGAAATATTTGTGAGCTGGAAACCTTGATTTCGTGCCCATCGCCACCTTCAAAAACGACCACATAGTTTCCTTGCGGTTTTTTGAATTCAATTTCAGAATTCTTTGACAGTGTCCCGTTCGCAATGATTTTTCCAGCATCATCGCGCACCGAAATTGCTGTTCCCGAAGCCGAAGATCCATCTGAAAATCCCCCTTCGCAGAGGATTGTTCCGTCGCCATTGTCAAAACACGAAAAGAGCGGAGTGTGCGCTAATGCGGCTTCTGGCAGAACCAGAGCACCTGCCGCCATGAGTGTCAAAAGAGATCGTTTCTTTGTCATACATCCTCCAAATGATTATGAATCTTTATGTTGATCACCGCAGGGTGATTGCTGACTATTCGATGAGCACGAGCAGCCGCCACCGCAGGTGCTTTTCCCCTTCCCGCGCAGTTTTCTGCCAAGAAACCACACTGCCCAGACCACGGCAGCGCCAAAAACAAGGTATTCCCACCACATATCATGCCTCTCTTTCTTGTATGCCCGCCCACGCAGGATCTTTAACAAACGAAAGGGCAATCGCTGTCCCAAGTGCGATCAGATAGAAAATACCCATCGCCTGCAAAGCACTCAGCGCCAGCATTGAACCGATCGTAAACACGGCACTCGCCACAATAAGACCAAAGGTTGTTGAAAAGCCGAGTGCAAAGAGCATCCAGCGGTATGAATTTGTTTGCACCTTGATCATGATAATGGTGGCCAAACAAGGCGGATAGAGCACAAAAAAGATCATCAAGGCCAGCGCATGAAGCGGTGTGGTTCCCATCGCGCCACTTTCGCGGCTCATCCGTTCTTCCAGGGTAATATTTTCGCTCGCACCTTCTTGGAACAGCACGCCCAGCGTCGCAACACTCGACTCGCGTGCGGCAAAGGAGCTGATAAGAGCGATATTTACCTTCCAGTCAAAACCAGCGAACTGCGTAATTGGCTCCAGCGACTTGCCGATCACACCGAAATAACTCATCAGAATAGTCTCTTCGCGGATAGCGGCTCGAATGGAGGAGCGTTCCGTAGCCAGTGTCCGCAGATGGCGACTGATAACGCGGGTTTCGGCATCGCGCGCCCGCAAAATCGGGAATAGGTCGGGATAGTTCGCGGCATAGTCATCATCAATCCGTTCTGAAGCTTCTTGCGATGAAGCCGCCAGCTTTGCCTCGCGGTATTGGTTCTGCACATTCAGTAGACGCAAGATAGTCTCTTCTGCCATGAATTGTTCGGCATATGCCGTTTCGCTTATTTTTCCCCTAAAATCAACGATAGCCGTTTCCATGCGGGTGTTATGTTTCGCCATCTGCTCGTCGGAAACGCCTGGAAACTGGAGGAGCACATAGACGCAGACCGCAACCGCCGCGACAATCGTTCCGATTTTTTTAATGTACGTCCATGTCCGATCAAACGCGCGTCGAGCCACGCCACTGAGTGTTGGCAGATGGTAATGCGGCATTTCCATAACAAACGGGGACGTTTCGTGATGACGCAAGACGCTTAGCGTAAGGAGCTTTGCCACAATCAGTGCGATGATGATGGTGATCGTGGATAGGAAGAACATCACGTACGACTGTTGCTCGACGAAGTAGACATTGACGAGTAGCGTGTACAGCGGAATTTTAGCCAGACAGTTCATGTACGGAACCGTCAGAATCGTAGCGATGCGCGAACGCTCGTCAGGAATCCCCTTCGTCGCCATAATGCCAGGCACGGCGCATCCGCCAGTAAACACTCCCGCGAGGATATACGGCAGGGTCGATTGTCCATGTAAACCAAAACTTTTGAAAATTTTATCCAAAGTAAAGGCGATGCGCGCCATATAGCCGGAATCCTCCAAAATGGCCACCAGCGCAAAAAGAACCAGAAAAACCGGAATGTAGTTGAGTAAGGTATTGACACTATCAACCATCCATAAGCCAAAGGAACGCATGATGGTGTCCTGCAACAATCCCGGATCGGGAAGCCACTGCGCAATCAACGCACGTGCTTTGGCTAAGATCGGCCACGTATAGTTCGTCAGTTTATAGCCCTGCACGATGGAGAGTTCATAAATCAAATAGACCGTAGCGATCAGGAAAAATGGCGACAGAAAACGATGGAGTACGACGCGATCAATTTTCTCCGTCAAAGTACCCTTGGTAGAAGATGCCGTAGGCGACGCATCGCTGACGCACTCTGCCACAAGCTGGCGGATAAAGGCTTCGCGACAAGCAAGAATGTGATCTGCGGGACTAATACCGTGCTCGCTTTCAAACCGCTGCCCCGTTGCTCCAACCCAGTCAAGTACAGCGCGACCCCGAATGTGATGCTGCTGCACCAACGCCATGGCCGCTTCATCATTTTCAAAAAGCTTCAGCGCAATCCATCCGATAGGCTGCTGCCCAGCCATAACGGCAGATTCACGCAACAGTTCACGCAGTTCTTGCAGGCCATCTTCGAGAAAAGTATACGACACCAGTGGCGCCGCCACAGAATTACTCGCCGCCACACGGCGAATGGCATCGCGTAGCTCGCTTTTCCCCTTGCCTTTACGTCCGACGGTTGGGATAACCGGCACGCCCAACCTTGCTGCTAGTGTAACGTCATCGACCCGCTTTCCATGCGTTTCTAGCACATCAACCATATTCAGCGCAACAACGAGTGGAAAGGAAAGTTCTATCAGCTGGACGGTCAAATGAAGCCCGCGCCGCAGCGTGGAGGCATCCACCACGTTAAGAATCACATGTGGGCGTTCATCCAACAGAAAATCACGCGCTACCCGCTCTTCAAGCGAGAAGGAAGAAAATCCATATGTGCCGGGGAGATCGACTATTTCCACCCGCCCTACATTGTCACGGTAGCTTCCGGATTTTTTATCAACCGTCACACCAGGATAGTTGGCGATATACTGATTGGCTCCGGTAAGCATGTTAAACGTGGTTGATTTTCCCGCATTTTGCTGACCGGCAAGTGCAACAACGAGATTTCCGTGTGTCGGAGAAGATGACATAGGTCAAAGATCCTTTATAGTTTACTAGGCCTCAACAGGCTGAATCTCAATGAGATTGGCTTCCTGACGGCGAATTGCCACGGAATAATCGCCGACCTTTATCTGGAGCGGGTCGCCAAGCAAAGCACAGCGAATCACTTCCACCGTCGAGTTTGGCATAAAACCAAGATCCAGTAAGCGCTGACGAATCGCACCGTGCGCGTGGTGCTTGTGGATGCGGCAACGATCGCCGTTCTTCATGTGAGAAAGGCGTAACGTATTGATTGCCGATCCTGGGTCTTGCGTAATAACGGGTAGCTGTTGCATTGAATCCTCCACTTTTTCATGATGATAAAGTTGACCACTCGACATTAAGTTAATCATGTCTAATCTTTAATATCGCTGCTTACAAGCAATGTCAAGCAAGAAATTCCCTGTGCATATTCTCTTTCTCAAGAAATATCTCCTAATTCAATGAAGCTATATCTCCGGAATAACCTTCCTTGTTCGGCATTCAGAAAGAATTGGCGCGCAATATAATAACGTAACTAAATCTCCTAAAAATAGGAAAAGCTAATAATTTCAATTGACATGCTATTTGCAATTCATTAGAAGCTTCAAACTTAAAGCGAGACAGCGATAGTTCCTCCCCGCTGTGGAAGGCACAGAGATCCAGTGAGAGATCCGGCACACTACCTGTCATAACGCGCTGCAACGGCACTGGCGGAAGCCGCATGGTGTTGCACCGTACAGGCCGTAAATCTCATCACTGGATGGAGGAAAGAAGGATGTCGAAAGGGATGTGTTTTGCCCGTCGTGCCGGCCTTGGCACTGTGGCACTGTTGATGGCGAGTCTGGCGGCTCACGCCGCTGAAGCCCCGCAAGAGTTGGGGACAATGGTTGTTACCGCAGCAGGTTTTGAGCAAAAGATTGCCGATGCTCCGGCAAGTATTTCCGTGATTACCCGTGAAGATTTACAAAAGCGTCCCTACATGACGCTACTCGATGCGGTGCGCGATCTGGAAGGGGTTGATGTTGGTGAAACACGCGATAAGACGGGTCAGGGCACAATTTCGATGCGTGGCATGGGCTCTGACTACACACTGATTCTGGTCAACGGTCGTCGTCAGAATAACCACGGCGATATTTACCCGAACAGCTTTGGTGGAAATCAGTTCAATCACATTCCTCCTCTGGATGCTATTGCGCGTGTCGAAATCATCCGTGGCCCAGCTGCCACCCTGTACGGTGCCGATGCGCTGGGGGGTGTTATCAACATCATCACCCGCAAAGATGCAGAAAAGTGGGGCGGGTCGTTCTCGATTGGCCGCACGGTTCAAAGTGATAACGACTGGGGTGACAGTATGACCGGAGATGTTTATATTTCTGGCCCGCTGCTGCCGGGGAAGCTAAATCTGAGTTTGCGTGGCAGCTGGTATGAGCGCAACGAGTCGAGCCCTACGTACGAAACAGCGACAGACCCAAGCGGTGCAACCCACACCTTTTCGCTCGGTTTCGGTGGCGGTGGCAAGTCAGTGGATAATGAAAATCTGGGAGCAGGCTTTTCTTTGGCGTGGACTCCTGTGGAAAATCAAACCGTTACGCTGGACTATGACACTTCGCGCCAAAAGTACGATAACGAGATTAAAACCGATGACGCTGGCAATCTAGTATATCCCGTTGGGACAGTGGATAATATTAATTCCATTTGGGCAGCCGGGAATGTTTGTATCGGCGCTACGGGCAATGCAGCGACCTGCGCCGCGAATGGCGGCACGTGGTCGCGCCGTGCCAATCCGCGTGCCGGATACTCGGCCACCCAAGAATTTACCCGTGAATCGTGGTCGTTGGGTCATGAGGGGGCTTGGGGCTTCGGCAATAGCTTTGTTTCGCTTTCACACGTTGCGACCAATAACGATGGACGCACGCTGCCCTTTACGGTGGCAGAGCGCCAACAGCTGCTGGAAATGATCGATGGCACCGGTGCGTATGCCGGTATGAGTGTGGATGACCGGAAAGCGCTGGCGGAAGCAACCTTCCTGCCGCGCGGAAAACGGACGCTGGAAAGTCGCCAGTACACATTGGATGGACGAGTCGATATACCTTTTGAGCTGGCTGGTTGGCATCACAACGCTGTTATTGGGATGCAGGTCGTCCGTGGCGAATTAGAAGACGGTATTTTCGGCATGGAATCAGGGCAGACAGGCGGCGTGCAAGACCACAACACGTGGGCACTTTTTGCCGAAGATACGTGGCATATTCTTGATTCACTATCGCTGACCGGTGGTCTGCGTTACGACGAGCACAGTGTGTTTGGCGAGCAACTCAGTCCACGCCTGTATGCGGTCTACGCTTTGAACGATCAGTTCACTCTGAAAGGTGGCGTGACGACTGGCTATAAAGCTCCGAAAACGACACAACTCTATGATGGAATCACCGGCTTTGGTGGACAGGGCGTTAGTCCGATGTACGGCAATCCTGACCTCAAACCAGAAACCAGTGTGAGCACTGAAGTGGCGGTCTACTGGCAGCACCCCGTTGCACGTCACAGCTTCAATGTGACCCTCTTTCAGAATGATTTCAAAGACAAAATCAGCAATCAGCCTTGTGGTAACCCCGGCGAACAATCGTGCGGCGCAACCGGCGATTATGCAGCACTGGGGTACACTCCAAGCTCTAGCCGTGCCACGAATATCGACGAAGTGGTGCTGCAAGGGATAGAAGTGGCTGGACGCTATCAACTCCCATGGGGAGTTGCATTACGCGGGAACTATACGCTGACTGACAGCGAGCAAAAGAGTGGAGCGAACAAAGGTCGTCCGTTGGGCAACAGTGCCAAGCATGAGTGTGTAAAATATTTTGTGTAAGTGGCCATTTACGATACCATTCTGCTCATATCTCAAGGAGTATCCCATGGCCATTTCCGATGAACTTCTCGACCAGCTTCTTGCCAACTATAAAAAGCCTGAAGATCTTGTAGGCGAAGGCGGTCTACTCAAAGAGTTAACGAAGCGACTTGTAGAGCGTGCAATGCAGACAGAGATGACTGACCATCTTATGCTGAACACGACGCTTGACTGGCAGGCCACCGACGATATCGGCCTGTTCCTGTCTTCTGAAACGCGCCAAAAACGTTACCGGACTTGGGATGCTGCGAGCCAAACGGAGCAGTATTACAAAGATTACACTATCCTCCATTTGGGTGGCTCTTACCGGTTAGCAGAGAACATTACCCTGAATGGTCGCATCAATAACTTGTTGGACAAAGATTTTAACACCTATGACACCGCCTTTACTTGGGATGCGCCAAATAACCAGTATACGGTTGTCAAAACTGACCATTACAACAACAAAGAGGCTCCCCGCAGTTACTGGGTGAGCATGAACGTTACCTTCTAAGGGTACGAGAAAAGCAAAGAGGAGAATTTTGATGAAAAAATTGAGTAAAATTTCGTTACTATTTGCCATTTTCTGTGTCTTTCTCACTTCCGCTCAGGCGCACTACCTCTGGCTGGAGCGTGAGAATCAGACGCTGCGTTTCTACTTCGGCGAATGGCATAAAGACTTGTTTGAAACGACGGGAGGCCGGCTCGATAACTTTCAGGCTGACGTGGTTGTTCCCGAAGGCGTTACCACTGGCAGCGAACGCAAAGCCGACCATGTGGCGATCAGCCTGAAAAAAGCGGGCGACGTTGGCATCGTCGAAGCGATGGCACCACGCAAAAGCCGCTTGAGCGACGAAGTTACCCGTTCCATTCTGCTTGGTCGTGCTGGGCGGAGCGAAGCCAGCGCGCTTTTGCCGCTAGATTTGGTTCCAGCACAGCCGCACAGCAGTCAGTTTACGCTGGTGTTTGATGGCGCACCCGTGCCGAATGCGAAAATCACTGTGTACACTCCGGCCAAAGAAGAGTTTGAACTGGCGACGGATGGCGCTGGTGGTATCACGATTGATACTTCCAAAGCCGGACAGTACCTCGTGTTGGCCAGCCATTTCGACGAAACAGGTGGCGAGCTTGATGGGGTGAGATACGACAAAACGCGCTATGCGCTGACGCTGAGTTTCCGCGCCGACTGATATCAACATTGAACAGATGTGGGCGGAGCTATCAGCTCCGCCTTTTTTCGGGAGATTTTCATGGCTTGGTTTCGTACTTTCTGGTTCCAGCTCCACTGGTTTTTCGGTATTACGGCGGGTATTGTGCTCGTTGTCGTCGGTGTGACTGGCGGTATGCTTTCGTTTCAGAGTGAAATTCTCCGCGCTATCAATCCAGGCGTGATGACGGTAACCCCCGGTACGCAGAAACTCGCTCCGTCCGAATTGCTTGATCGCTTGCAGCACGCCTTCCCTGGACGTCAAATACAGTCTATTACCCTGTATGACTCGGCTAATGATGCCGCTCAGGTTGGTATTGCGAGCGCCGATCCTGCGCAACGGCGTGGTGAAAACCGCTACGTCAACCCCTACACGGGTGAAGTGTTGGGCGAACCACGCGGAACAGAGTTTTTCCGCACGGTGATGCAACTTCACCGCTGGCTCTTGACCGATCAACTTTTAGATAATCGTGATATTGGCAAGCACATCGTCGGCGCTTCGACGGTATTCCTGATAGTGCTCTGCGTCAGTGGCATCTATTTGCGTTGGCCGCGCCATGCCGCAAATCTGAAAACGTGGTTGACCTTCAAGTGGAGCCGCAAAGGGCGCAGTTTCCTGTGGGATATACACGCCGTGCTTGGCACATGGGCCGTGCTGCTCTATGTGCTGGCATCATTCACCGGACTCTATTGGTCGTATGAGTGGTATCGCAATGGGCTGCACGACATCAGCGGTGTGCCGCGTGCGGTACGTGCCGCTACGCCAGCGCCTGCGGAAGGTGCANGATGCCGCTGCCAGCGGCGAAGCGCGCCGTCAGGGTGGCGAACGAACTCGTGGCGACGGACAAGGGCAACGCACAGCCGCGAGTGCTCCTTCCTGGAACGCCATTGACGGTGTCTGGACATTCTTTCTGAGTCAAGTGGATGGCTACAGCCGGGCGCAAATTCGCCTACCGCAACGTACGGGGCAAGACATCAGCATTACGTATCTGGATGCGTCGCCAGCGCATGAACGGGCAGCAAATCGCATCACGATCAATAGTGCTGGGGACGAAGTCGTCAGCCATGATCGCTATGCTGATCGTCCCCTGAATGTGCGGCTGATGAATAGTATGCTGCCGCTGCATGCGGGGAGCTACTTCGGTACAATTGGCAAGGTATTGATGATGATTGCCAGCATCGCCATGCCGCTCTTTACCATCACCGGCTGGATGTTGTACTTGAATCGACGTCGCCATAAAAGCGAGGCGCACCACGCGATGGAAACCGCGCAGGCAATCCGAACGGTTCACCACAACGAGCCCGTGCTCATCGCGTATGCTACGCAAAGTGGCTATGCGGAAAGTTTGGCATGGCATACCGCAAACGTGTTGCTCCAGCATGGGCAGCCCGTAACGGTGAAATCGCTGGGCGACATGGTGCCAGAGGATCTGTCGCAGTACCGTAACGCATTACTGCTGATCTCCACCTTTGGCGACGGCGAGCCGCCTACCGATGCGGAAGCCTTTGCTGAAGCCATGGCGCAGTCTGCCGCGCTGGCACCATTACGCTACGGCTTGCTGGCGCTTGGTGATCGCGAATATGAACAGTACTGCGCCTTTGGGCGTGCGGTCGATACTTGGTTGCAAAAAAGTGGCGCAACTCACCTGTTCGAAAGTATCGAGCTTGACGGCGAAGATGCTGCCGCGTTGGAGTTATGGTATCATCAGGTTTCAAGTCATGTTGAAGTAGAGGAAAAATAAATTTTTCGGGTAGGCTCATGGAACACACGCGCAAACATCGGACAGCAAAATGGCCTTTTGTGCTGATCGCACTTGGCATTCTCGGTGGTACTACGGGGTATTTCGGTTGGCAATACCACGCTCAGCAACAAAATGCAGCGCCATCGTATGCCTTTAGCGCGGTACAGCGCGGCACTATCGAAGACGTGGTGACCGCCACCGGAACCTTGCAGCCGCGCGACTATGTCGATGTGGGCGCGCAGGTTTCGGGGCAGGTTGAAAAGATTTTTGTCGAAGTTGGCAGCGAAGTTAAAGCGGGCGACTTGCTCGTCAAGATCGACCCCACCCTTTTTGTGGCCAAAGTTGATGCGAGCCGGGCGCAGCTGCGCTATCAAAAGGCGCAACTGCTTGACCGTGAAGCACAACTTTCGCTGGCGGAGATTCAGTATACGCGACAGCAGAACTTGATGGCAGAAGAAGCAACGACCACCGAGTCGGTGCAAAGTGCCGAAGTATCGCTCCGTTCGGCCCGAGCACAGATCGAAATGCTGAAAGCGCAGATTGAACAAACGGAATCTTCGTTGCGCGCTGATGAAGCCAACCTGAATTATGCCAAGATTTTTGCACCGATGGATGGCACTGTGGTTTCGATTACGGCACGGCAAGGGCAAACGATCAACGCCAATCAGCAAGCACCGATTTTGCTGCGGATTGCCGATTTGCGCACCATGACGGTGCAGACGCAAGTTTCAGAAGCCGATATCAGCCGCTTAAAGGTGGGGATGGATGCCTACTTTACCACGCTTGGGAGTCAGGGACGTCGCTGGCAGGGGAAACTGCGCCGCATTGAACCCACGCCGACGGTGGAAAATAATGTTGTGCTCTATAATGCTCTCTTTGATGTGGATAATGCCAACCACGCCTTGATGCCGCAGATGACGGCGCAGGTATTCTTTGTTGTCGCGTCGGCGCAGGATGCTTTACTCGTACCGGCAGCAGCGGTAGCGACCAGTGGGACGGCACCGCGTCGTGAACGCCCTGCTGGAAGCGAAGGGCGTCAGCCAGGGCAAGGGTCTGCTGTTGGGCGAGGAGAGATGCCGCGCGTGTCAAAAGGAACCGTTCAGGTGCGTAACGCGCAAGGTGTCCTTGAAAGCCGCGAGGTAGAAACCGGCGTGACGAATCGTGTGCAAGTGCAGATTATAAAAGGCCTTCAGGAAGGCGAAGAGGTCGTCATTGGCCAGAGTGCGCGTCAAAACACTGGCGCTACAGGCGCGGGAATTGGCGGTATGCCCGGCGGCATGCCAAGGATACGCTAGTGAATATTCCACTGATCGAACTGCGTGGCGTCACCAAAACCTACTATAACGGTGAACTTTCCGTTGAAGTGCTGCATGGCATCGACCTGACCATTCGTCAGGGGGAATTTGTTGCCATCATGGGAGCATCTGGCTCAGGCAAATCGACGCTGATGAATATCCTTGGCTGTTTGGATCGCCCGACAAGCGGAACCTACCGTTTTCTGGGGCAGGATGTGGGTCACCTCGATCGTGATGAACTCGCACGGCTGCGACGTGAAGATTTTGGTTTTGTTTTTCAGGGCTACAACCTGATTGGCACTGCGAGCGCGCTGGAAAATGTTGAAGTTCCTGCCGTCTACGATGGGGTGTCAGCGGATGATCGCCATGCTCGTGCGTTTGCCTTACTTGGCGAACTGGGGCTGGAAGATCGCACGCATCATCGCCCGAATCAGCTTTCCGGTGGTCAGCAACAGCGGGTTTCTATCGCGCGGGCACTGATGAACGGTGGCCGGATTATTCTGGCCGACGAACCGACGGGCGCGCTTGATTCTAAAAGTGGTGCCGAAGTGATGCGACTCCTAAGCGAACTGTCAGCCCGTGGCCATACGATTATTCTCATTACCCATGAACGGGAAGTGGCGGAGCATGCCGATCGCGTGATTGAAATCCGCGATGGGATGATTCTCAGTGATCCCGGTTCGCATTGCGAAGAAATGCCTGCACCACCACCCGTCAACCAGAAGCGTCGTACCTCTTCGATGGTCGAGTTGCTGGAAGCGACCCTGACAGCGGTGCGTGCGCTACGCAGTAATATTTTCCGCACAATCCTGACGCTGCTTGGAATCGTTATTGGTGTTGCTTCTGTCATTACGATGATGGCGATTGGCGACGGTGCCAAACAGGCGGTGGTGGATCGCATAAGCACGCTGGGGAGCGATTTACTGACCGTGCGCCCCGGTGCGCCGAATATGCGCGGAAGGGTGACCACGGCAACGCTGGTGCCGGGCGATGTCATTGCTATCCGTGAATTGCCAAACATTCGCGCGGCAGTGCCGGAACAAGGTACGTCGCTCACCGTGCGTTATGGCAATGCCGACCACCGCACCGAAGTCAACGGCACAAGTGCCGACTACGTGATCGCTCGCTCTTGGCCGCTGGCACACGGGACATTCTTTGCGGAAGAGGATGAACGGCTGTACGCCACCGTAGCCGTGCTGGGGCAAACAGTAGCAAAAGCATTGTTTTCTGGTGATGATCCGTTAGGGAAATATCTGTTAGTACGCAATATCCCTTTTCAGGTTATCGGGGTGATGAGCGAAAAAGGTGCCGGCCTTGGTGGTCAAGATCAGGACGATATTATCTTTGTCCCCTATACCACTGCAAGCTTGCGCCTGAGCGGTCAGCGCCATCTACGCAATGTGACGATTGCAGTGGAAGACGTTCGCGCCATTGACGAAGCGCAGGCGGCGGTACACGCGTTGCTGCTTGCTCGGCACGGCGTAGAGGATTTTCAGATTCGTAATATGGCGTCGATTATCGACAGCGTTTCCGAAACACAGAACACTTTTACGATTTTACTTGGCTCAATAGCCGCTATTTCGCTGCTGGTCGGTGGCATTGGGGTCATGAATATCATGCTGGTTAGCGTAACGGAACGGACGCGCGAAATCGGCATCCGCATGGCTACTGGAGCGCGGATGCGCAATATTTTACAACAGTTTTTGATCGAAGCGTTGGTAGTTTCCGCACTAGGTGGAGTGATTGGCGTGGCAATCGGGCTGGGAGTTGCGGCGGTGGTGGAGTCTTTTGGGACGCCGATTCAGTATTCCCTGACGCCGGTTTTGCTGGCTTTCGGTTGTGCCTTTGCTACCGGACTGGTTTTTGGGTATCTCCCAGCACGGAAGGCGGCACGCCTTGATCCGGTTGTCGCACTCGCATCAGAATAAAGGACGAACTATGAAAATGTACCCCTACCGCATTTTAGGCATAACTTGTGTGATGGCACTGTTGCTCAGTGGATGCGCGACGACGACTCCGCCAACGTCCGTCAATCTGCCGGAAACATGGGCGGCGAGCGTGGCCGAAAGCAGCGAAGCGTCACTCGATCATTGGTGGCACCGTTTTGATTCCCCGCAACTCGAGGCATTGATTGAAGAAAGCCTGCAAAGCAGCCCTGATATGGTGGCCGTTGCCGAAAAAGTGATTCAGGCCGAAGCGCAGTTGCGCACTACCGGTGCATCGCTTTTTCCATCGCTGAACCTCAGTGGCAATACCGCTTGGAACCAGAATCGCAGCAGCGAAGGGCGAAGCTCTGAAAGTGAATCATCGCGCCTGTCGCTGGGAGCAAGTTATGAAGTTGATATCTGGGGGCGCATGGCTGCTGATGTGCGCGGATCGCAGGCGTCGCTCGATATCGCGCACTACGATCTGGCGGCGGCTCGCCTTAGTCTGAGTGCCGGTGTAGCCAGCGCATATTTTCAAACACGTGCCATGCGCGAGCGCGTAACAATTGCCCGCGAAAATCTGGCAATTGCCGAGCGAGTCATGGCCATTGTGCAGGCGCGTTATCGCCACGGCAGCGCGTCGTTGCTTGATGTGCAACGGCAGGAATCAACCGTTCTTTCCCAGCGCTCATCTCTGCTATCGCTGGAAGAACAGGAAAAACAGACCGCTTCGGCGTTGGCACTCCTGCTTGGGCGTCTGCCGCAGCACACGGTAGTGTCGGATGAAACTTTGCCGCATCTTACCATCCCAACCGTTGCTCCCGGATTGCCGTCGGAACTACTTGTACGCCGTCCCGACTTGGCTCGCGCCGAAGCACAACTTGCTGCGGCACATGCCAGTATTGAAAGCGCCCGTGCCGCACTGCTGCCATCTTTCTCCCTTTCGGCATCCGCGGGAACGGCAAGCGTGGCGCTCCTGTCGCTGGCGAACCCGACGACCAGCCTTGGTCTCAGCGCAGCCATCGCGCAAACCATCTTTGATGCCGGACGGCGCAAAAATCAAATCGTCATAGCCGAATCGCGCCAGCGCGAACTGGTGGAAACCTACCGCAAAACCGTGCTGAGTGCGCTCAAAGAAGTGGAAGATGCGCTGAATCGCGCCCACTACGCGGAACATCAGGCTACCATTCAGAGTGCTATTCTGGAGCAAACACGACGGACATTACGCCTCGCAGAAATTCGCTATCGCGAAGGGAACGAAGAAATGCTGGGCGTGCTGGACGCGCAGCGAAGCTTGTTTCAGGCACAGGATCAAGTGGTGCAGTTACGCCTGGCACGGCTGAACGCTGCGCTCGATTTGTACAAGGTGCTGGGTGGTGGGTGGAAAAATGCTCGCCCCGATGAGGGGTCGATGGAGTAGGTGTATAAATCTTGCTATTTTGCCGCAAATTTCTTACCTTGTAGCAGTTGAAACACCAACTTGCGACAGAGCACAGTTGCCCCACGGGTTATTTGCTCTACGCTGGCAGAAAGGAGTAATATCATGCTAACTGTAAAAGAAGCCGTAGATACTATTAAAAAGCAGTTTAAAGATCTTTTTGGGTCGGACATTACCGATATCCGGCTTGAAGAAATTGAGCCAGACGCTGGCGACCAGTATCACCTGACGATCTCTTTTCTCGTGCCAAACAAAAATATGCCACAGGCCATTCAGTCGCTACTCGGAGAAATAAAAAATCCTTATGTGCGTCAATATAAGACCGTTATCGTTAACAAAGCCGATGGGTCTATCCTTTCGGTGAAGATGCATAAGAATGCGTGATGTCCTTGTTGATTCCAATATACTGGTCCTTTTTTTGGCAGGAAAGATTAACGCCGGCAGAATAGGCCAGTATTGCAGGAACAACCTGTACGGCAAGGATGATTATGAATATCTGGTAACGTTGATAGGCGCATACGATCGGATTGTCACCTGCCCTAATGTTCTGACAGAAGTCGACAACCTTTTGAATGGAATCACTGGAGATGATAAATATGAATATCTCAAACTGACAAAAGCCATTTACCAGTCAAGCATTGAAAAATATATCGCATCCCTGCAAGCGTCACAAAATAGCTATTTTGATGATCTTGGACTTGCTGATTCTGTTGTTCTCCTGATGGCGCAGGAATGCGATTTGCTTATTTCTGCGGATAGCCGTCTTTGTGATTATGCGAAAGCATTTGGGATGAAGGTATTTGATTTCAAAGAGTATATAAATAGCAAGCTGTACGGTCTTGTGTGATTTGATTTGACTGAAGCCAAGGAGCCTCTAATGCAAAATCTCGTCATTCAAGAAGAAACAACAGGTTGTGGAATTGCTCTCCATTAAACACCACCAAGAATATGGCAAAACCGCTGGCGCTGAGTTATTTCAGGCGCGTAGATGGTCAGGCTTTTGTGTTGGATTCGGCAAGTTATTTGTCATCAAATATCCGAACGGACTTTAATGCAATGCAACCAAAGTGGTTTATGAGGTGGAAATGGCGTAATGATGTTGACGATAGCTTTATCATCACACGCTGGTTATTTATGTAGGTAAAGGCATAATTTTATGCATTCTCGCATTAATTGCTTGCAAATAATGGTCAATAAGATTTGTTTATTGCCTACGCAATTGTGATAAATTACGCCTTCCTGTCTCTGATGGCACATGGTGACTGTCTATTTTTTAGGCGCTTCATATTCATTTTCCGCAATGTATCCCACAAGACGGGCGTTACATTTTTATAACAACTGGCTTAATCGTTTTAGAATAATCAGCTTGACGCCTTGGCATTGCTTTTGCGTTGTACGCAACGGCATATAATGAAACGAGGTGTATCAATGACCTTGAAAAGTGATGCAATGAATTTGCGCCCAAGCGAACAAAAATGGCTGCCTTGGTTTGGTAAAACCGGCAAGATTGCAATGCGGTGGTCGTGCGCGCTCAACCGCCATTCATACAAGAGTGTTGAGGAGACTTTTGAAGGCATTGCCGAGACGCGAGTTGCCCTTTTGCAGGGGTGGACACAACAGAAGTGGGAGTATTTGGCAAATATCGCTAAGCTGCTGGCAGACGATTTCCCCAATCACGTCGAATCAATCATCAAGGCGCGCAAGGCGCAACTTCGCGAAATTTCTGAGCTATTCGTGGTTGATCCAAGCGGGAAAATCATCGCTTCGACACAGTCGCAGCGCATTGGCAAGCGGCACGAACATGAGCGGGCGTTGGCTGCTGGTATGCGCCAACCGTTTTTGCATGGCCCGTATGTTGATCCCGACACCGAAAAATTTGGCGCCACGACATCCTCGTTCCACGATGCCGTCACCCTGATGTTTTGCCAGCCAATTGCCGCGGCGAATGGTATCAATCTTGGTGTATTATGCGCACGCATTCCCAACGATGTGACCAGCGATTTGATTCAGCGCGAAGCGGGGCATATCTACCACGAATCGGGCGACAACTATATCTTCATGGCGCAGTCCAATTTTGAATCGCGGATTGCCAGCGGAACGGCGCTTTCGCGTTCTCGCTTTGAAGACAATACTTTTTCGCACGGCGAAAACCTGAAAGAGGGGATCAATTCTGGCTTTGGTGTGATTAAAGTTCGCCATCACACTGAATTTGAAATCGTTTTTACTGATCCGGCGACCAACGAACTCCACCCCGGTGTACGCGAAACGATCCGCAATGGCGAAAATCTGTACGTCAAATATCCCGGCTACTCCGATTACCGCCACATTCCGGTCATCGGCAAAGGGGTTACGTTTCAACTGCCGGGATCGCCTGACCGCTGGGGAATGATGTGCGAAGCGGATCTGGAAGAGGTCTATCGCCGCCGTTCGGTCAGCTTCACTCTCATGCGCCTCTTTTTTGCGATCTTGGTGATCATGGGCAGTATCAACCTGTTCTTTACCTTCGTCCTCCAGCTCGCAGCACCCGTAACGCATCTCGTCAATGCCGCCCTTTTCCTGTGCGGTGGCTGGATCTTTTACCATTTCGGTATCAACCGTTTGGTTACCAAAATGCGTGCCATGACGGAAGTGATTCGAACCTTGGCCGAAGGGGGTGGCAACCTCGCCCAACGTCTTGGCGGCAAACACCTGAGTGCGGACGAAACGGGCGAAATGGCGCGCTGGATCAATAGTTTTATCGATAACCTTGACAACACCGTAGCGCAAGTCATCCGCTTTTCCCACGACTCGCGCCATGCGAACGATGAAATGGTTGGCCAAAGTCGTTTTGTTGACAGAGCGACCCGCGAAATGGAAACGGCGGTAGAAAACATGCTGCACGAACTTGACGCCCAAATGCACGATATTCATCACGCTTCCGGCATTGCTGGGCAAATGCGCGCGGAGATGGATCAGGTGATTGCCAATGCCAAAACCCAGTTCGAGCGGGTGCGCCATGAAACACAGGGGATACGCGATGCCATCGCCGCATCGTCGCAGAGCATTCAGAATGTGGATAAACGCACGGAAGAAATATCGCGCATTGCCGATGTGATCAACGATATCGCCAAGCAAACTAATCTCCTCGCGCTCAATGCTTCTATCGAAGCTGCCCGCGCTGGCCAGTACGGGCGGGGATTTGCCGTCGTTGCCCAAGAGGTGAGCAATCTGGCCGAAAGAACGGCGGGAGCGACCAAAGAAATTAGCACGATGCTCGACGCCGTCCGCAGTGAAACGCAGCAGGCAGTGGCTATTATGC
Source organism: Chrysiogenes arsenatis DSM 11915 (assembly GCF_000469585.1). Taxonomy (NCBI): domain Bacteria; kingdom Pseudomonadati; phylum Chrysiogenota; class Chrysiogenia; order Chrysiogenales; family Chrysiogenaceae; genus Chrysiogenes; species Chrysiogenes arsenatis. The sequence continues at coordinate 11,166 of NZ_AWNK01000011.1, read as the reverse complement.
ACAATGGTGTCAGCGAAGTGGATCGCGGACTGGCATTTGCCGAAGAGACGGCAACCGATAACTCCAGCCTGCACGGTATTATTGAGCAGATCCTCGGCGCGATTCGGCAGGTGTCGCAGCGTAGCGAAAGCCACGCGGCCAACATTTCACAGGTGCGCAGCAGTACCAGCGAAATGCGGCTGGCAGTTGGGCATCTGTACGAATCGTCCGACACCGCGCGCAATACCGGCAGCAAGCTGAGCCGCTTGATGGGGAGTTTTCGGGTATCGGAAGAGTAGAAAATACTCGGCAAAGCACTCAGGGGAAACATTCACGACAAGGCGTGATGTTGCGCGCTTTCTTGTAACGTTTGCTTAAATTCACGGTGGAAAAATGCGCTTGTGCGGCGCATTTCTCGCGCAAAGACTACTTGATTTTTGGCAACAGGTAGTACGGGGCGAGTGCGCCGTGAATTCTTTGCCCCTCTTGGTCGAGCAGGAAAAGAATATTCTCCCCCACTTGGAACTGCATGGGAACAGTATTGAGGCCGATCAATCGAATCGTGCGCCCCGCCTTATCCCATTCAATTTGACCGCGATCTACAAAGGGATGAGTGCTTTTCCCCTCATAGATCATCTGTAGTTCGAACGTATTGTCATATTGGAGTATGACCGTTGTGGCTATCCCAGCACAATCGGCGCAGGGCAATGTTCCAGCATATATCCCCGCCCAGTCGAGTGCATTTTGGCTGGTATGATGATCGATAATTTCTGTGTTGTTCGCCTGTTGAGAGGCGATATACGCGCAACTGGTGTTGACGGCGAGTATGCCCGCTATCGAGAAACAGAAGAGAAGTATTTGCTTGAGAGTCACGCTTTGTTCCTTCCATCAGTGCTGTGTGCTTGTCAGAGAGTACCATCCGTCGGAGTGCGTATTGCACTCCGCAGCGTGATCAATTTTCACAAGAGTTTACTTATACACATCCTTGCGGTGCCCAATTCGTATTACCAAGATCCGAAGTTCACGGTCTTCAATGTGTGCGATAATTCGACAGTCACCCACTCGGTATTTCCAGAGTTCACCAAGCTTGGCACCTTTCAGTGCTTCGCCAATACTGCGTGGATTTTCGATGCATGCAAGTCGGTTGTGAAAATAGTCAAGGATACGCTTAGCTATTGGGCGATCAAGTTTGCGCAATTCTCGCACTGCTGCCGGATCAAGCTCAATCTCCCAGCTCATAATTCCTCATTACGTCCTCAAGTGATACCGGTTTGGTTTTTCCAGCGCGAATGTCAGTAAGTCGCTGCTCTGCCAGATATATATCCTCAAGTTCATCAAGGTGTGTGAGTATAGCTTTGCGGGCATAGTATGTTTTTGTCCGTCCGGTGGATTTCGCCAATTTATCGAGGCGCTCCTCCACGTCTGCTGGGAGTCTTATAGCTAACATAACGGGGTCTCCTTTCATGATCACTGCTATACAAGTATAGTGCTTGTAGCGAGAAATACCATGATATTTTAAACAAACCCTCTTCACTCCATTGCCAAAATAAGCGGATTAAATGCTTTCGACGCGATCATCACGCGGGTGCCAACCAGCAGGCTTCCCATTTCCCGCTCGGTCGCCACAACCTGCACCACGTCGCTGCCGACGAGAACATGCACGATATACACCACGCCACTGGGTTCGATATGGACGATTTCGCCAGTAAAGCGGAATTTATTGCTGACCTGCGAGTTAGCAAAGACTTCGGCGGGGGTGCCGTAGCGCGCTACGTTCCCTTTTTCGAGCACAAACACGCGCTGGCTCATGCGGAACACTTCGCTCATATCATGGCTGACGAGCAGGGTGGTTGGCTGATAACGGCGATGCAGCGCGAGGAGTTCTTCCTGCAATTTCAGTCGCATACTCAAGTCGAGCGCGGAAAGTGGTTCGTCGAGCAAAAGCACTTGGGGGCGGAGCGCCAGCGCCCGTGCCAGTGCTACCCGCTGCCGTTGCCCGCCGGAAAGCTGTTCCGGCTTTCGCCGGGCAAGTTCCTGTAGTCCGGCGACTTCTAATAGTTCGCTCACGATGGTTGCCCGTTTTTCGCGCGGTAGGGCAAGGCCGATGTTTTCGGCGACACTCATATTGGGGAACAATGCGTAATCCTGAAACACCATGCCGATGGAACGCTGGCGCGGGGTGCGATTGATTTTAGCGGCAGAGTCGTACCACGTCTGCCCCGCGACTTGAATGATCCCTTCGTCGGGATCGGTCAATCCCGCAATCATGCGCATTAACGTAGTTTTTCCGGCACCAGATGGCCCAAATAGCGTCACGAATTCTCCCGTACCAATTGACGAGGCAAAAACCAGATCCATCGGCCCGTCTGCCGTGTGCAGCCGTTTTTTGAGTTCCAGCGAAATCATGCCAGCTCCATCCGCGCAAAGCGCCGGTTGACAATGTACACGAACAGCAAAATAGAAAAAGTAATCGCAAACAGAACAAAGGCGTATTGATGTGCCGTGGCGTAGTCGAGCGCTTCGACCCGGTCGTAAATCGCAATGGAGGCCATCCGCGTTTCGCCGGCAATGTTGCCACCTACCATTAATACCACGCCAAATTCGCCGACGGTGTGGGCAAAACTGAGTACCGATCCTGCCAGCAGCGCCGGTTTCATATTGGGGAGCAAGATGACGAACAGGGTGCGCAGTCGCGATATACCGAGGGTGGCAGCCGCTTCACGCAGATTGACGGGAATGGAGCCAAAGCCGCTTTGAAGCGGGTGGATCATAAACGGGAGGCTAAAAAGCACCGAGCCGAGGATCACCCCTTCAAACGAAAACACGAGCCGCATACCAAACCACGTATCGAGCCAATTACCGACAGGGTTTACGGGGCTCAGGAACACCAGCAGGTAGAAACCAAGGACAGTTGGCGGTAGCACGAGCGGCATGCTCACGAGTGTTTCGACGATGGCTTTGGTGCGCGAACGGCTGTAAGCTAGCCAGTAGGCCAGCGGGATGCCGATTATCAGCAGGATGACGGTGGTTATGGCGGCTACGGCAAAGGTGAGGCGCATGGTTTGTAGAAATTCAGGACTCAGCATGATTCCCCCGCAGTGAAATTTCGTTAGCCTTCACAAGCCATTCGACGTCATCGCCCACCGCTAATTGCAAACGCTGGGCGGAGCGTTCCGTAATGATCGAAACCACGGTTTCGCCTAGACTTTCCAGCGTGATTTCTGCTAGCAGGCCACCCGTGCGGATTTGCCGAATGGTGCCGGGCAAGCGGTTGCGCAGGCTAATATCGCCCGTCAGGTTTTTGGCGATGGAAACTTCTGTTTCTTTAAAAAGTACCTGCACCGGCTGGCCGAGTTGCAACCACGGGCAACGCGCCGGGGTCTCCACCACCAGCGCGCTCAATTTTTGGTCATTACTCAGGCATACATCAACAAGTGAAAGTGATCCGTCGCTCTCGACACCATTAATAATACCACAGAGTCGATTCATTCTGTCGGCACCTCAAAGCCATATTGTTTGAGTATTTCTTTGCCGGTTTTTCCTTCGATAAACTCGGCAAATGTTTTTGCAAGCGGATGATTCGCACCTGTTTTTGTGATCATATACCCCTGACGCAGTGGCTTATGGTCTTTATAGTCAATCATCACAAACGGCTCACCGATCTGTTTCATTTCAGGCGCCAGCGCAAGCGAATAGGCAATAATGCCGACATCCGCCGCACCGCTCGCTGCAAAGTGAGCGGCCTGTGAAATATTCTCACCCATGACCAGTTTTGGCTGAATTCCATCCCACATTCCGTGTGTTTTCAGTGTTTGCATGGCGGCAACGCCGTATGGGGCGTGTTCGGGATTGGCAATGGCGACCTTTTTGACGGCAGGGTCATTGAGCACGCTGATCCCTTTGAATAAGTCAATTTTTCCACCCTTGCGCTGCCACAGCACAATGCGGCCAATGGCGTAGAGTTTTGCTTCGCCAATGCCAAAGCCATCTTTTATCAGGCTTTCGGGATAGGCAATGTTGGCAGAAAAGTACAAATCATACGGAGCGCCATTGCGAATCTGCGCGTACGCTTTACCGCTTGAACCATAAATTGTTTCAATTTTTGTGTTTGGATGTTCTTTATTGAAAGCAATGACAACGGCATCAAGGGCATAGCGCAAGTCGGCAGCGCCAAAAACGGTCAATGGTTTGTTTTGTGCAAAAGCTCCGGAAGTAAGCGACACCAACAATACCAGTGCGAGAAAAATCAAACGCATACTGTTCTCCTTTTGCGAACGAAAGTTCTGTATATAACGATAGCTAAAAAAATGGGCGAGATTGCCGAAATCTTACACACCTACAATAACGCTGGAGGCCTTAAAAAATGCCCACGCCGTCCGCCCTTCGCGCAGGCCAATTCGCTCCAGCGATTCGCGGGTAATCACCGCCGCCAGCCGCGTTTCGCCGGGCAGTACCAATACCACTTCAGCATTCACACCACCTTGGATGATTCGCTCTACGGTACCCTCCAGCACGTTGCGCGCACTCACTCCTTTGGGTTCCTCGCTGGCAAGCAGCACTGAACTGGCCTTGACCAGCGCGTATACCTTTTTCCCGACGGCCAGATCCATCGACTCGACACTTTCTTTGGTAATAATAGCGGTAATTTCATCGCCCGCATTGACCCGAATGACGACCTCGTCATTCACGGAGCCATGACGCACGTGCGCGACTTCCCCGCTGAACTGATTGCGTGCACTGGTTTTCATGCCGATCCTTTGTAAAATGTTGTACGCCTCTTGCGGATTGGCGGTGTGGTTCGCCAGCAAGTCAAGGAATCGCCCATGCGCTTCGGCAAACAAATCGTACACCTGTACCACCCGTTCGCCTTCTTCTGTCAGGACACTGCCACCGCCCCCTTTGCCACCGGCCACACGCAGCACCAACAGTTTCCCCGAAAGGTTATTGATGGCATCGAGTGTGTCCCACGCCCCCTTGTAGCTCAGCCCAACCGCTTTGGCGGCGGCACTAAGCGAGCCGTGGCGACCAATCTGCCGCAAAAGTTCGATCCGTTTTTCATTCAACTGCTGCTGGTCATTGCCCAGCCACAGGGCTCCACTGATTTGCATAGAATACTCCGTTCACTTGCGCAAGGTTTCGGATGCGCGTTATGTAGTTTAAGTAATAGCGATGTGTCAAGGGGGAAAGTCTATCAAAGTAGGTCACGCAGCACACGATTGCTATTTTCGTTCATAAACGGTACTTTTCTGGCATAATACAGGCGCACTTCACCGTCATCGTAACCAAAGAACTTTTTCGGATATCAATCGCCATGGAGCACCCTTTTTTATGAGTTCGACAGGCAAACAAAAAAACAACACACAATCGCTCCTTGAAGGAGAAACTGGCCTAGAACGCGGTTCGCAAGATGTTTACCCGGATGCGACGGTGAAAGTAAGTGTCAATCACTATAGTGTATTTGAACTCAAACGCATGGTTGAAGAAACAGATGAACTGCAGTTTGCCCACGAATTTCAGAGTAAACAGGCATGGAAAGCAGATCAAAAGTGTGAACTCATTGAAAGCATTCTGATGGGCATTCCGATATCCGTGGTGTATGTTTTTGAAGATGAAAATGGCACCAAGCAAATGGTTGATGGCAAGCAACGCATTGGCGCAATTATTGATTTCATGAATAATCGATTTACCCTTAATAACTTAAAACTTCTTCCACACTTTGACCAAAAAAGCTTCAAGGATTTGGAACCACTCTATAAAGGCAAAATCGAGCGTTATCAGGTTCTCGTCTACGTTATCGAACCTCCAACGCCTGAGCGGGTGAAATACGACATCTTTGATCGCGTAAACCGGAGCGGAACGCAGCTCAATAGCCAAGAAATGCGCAATGCCCTTTACCAAGGGGCGGCAACAAGCTTATTGAAAACATTGAGCGCTTCTGAGGAGTTCAGACAAGCTACTGGTAACGGCATAAAACCCCAAAGAATGCGCGATCAATATATTATCCTGCGTTTCCTTGCGTTTTATCTCTTGCGCCAGAAACAACTTGATTTTACTTATAAGAGCAACATCGATGATTTTTTGGCTGCCGTCATGAAACACCTGAACCGCCTGTTGCCGCAAGAAATTGAAGCGCTTCAAGCCATCTTCAAAACAGCGATGCAGCAATGCTACACCATCATGGGAGTTGACGCCTTTCGGTTTGCCTCAACCAACGCGAATCGTCGTCCGATTAACATGGCGCTTTACGAATGCCTATCGTATTTTTTTGCAATATACCAAACACCAAGCCAAGACAACATACTCAAGGCAAGACTTGATGAGCTGAAATCAGAATTTGACGCATGCACAAAATTCAAAACGAATGTCGATAGTAGTACAAACGTTGAATATCGCTTTTCAACCATGGAAAGGATCGCTCAGGAATGGCAATGCTCTCTCGAATAACCATTACAGCATTCAAATGTCTTGACGACTGTCAGCTTGAGCTGACTCCCCTGACGCTCCTGACTGGGCCAAATTCAGCCGGGAAGTCTACTGTAATCCAAGCGCTTTTACTCCTTATCAGCAACATATTGCCTGAAAAAGAGTTAGAATTGCATGCGGCGAAATTTACCTACCTTAGGAAAATTGTAAAACCTTTCTCGCTGTACGACGATATCATCTGCCGGAACTCTGACAAAAATGATATCGGGATTTCACTTCACGAAGGAAAGAATCAAAATTCTGGGAGATTCAGCAAAAACACCTCCCACGCAATTTGGGATGCTAATGCCAAAACATATATCTACGATGAAAATCTTTTTTATTTGCGCGCCGATCGCACAGGGCCAGAGGAAATAGTCGAACTTGACAACGACCAGCGAATTGGCGACCAAGGCCAGTACGCTTTCGGCTCTTTTGAACAGTGCAAAGACAAACCTATCCATGAGCATCTGCAAGTCAAAGACGCTGACGCAAAAACCCTGAAAGCGCAATTGGCATGGTGGCTGAGTTACATAATTGGCGAACCCATCGAAGCAAAGGCAGAAAAAGTCTCTTCGCGACACGTGAAAGTGACCTTTATAATGGGTGACATCGGGAGCATTTCCCCTTTAAACACAGGCGCGGGTAACAGTTATTTATTGAAGCTGCTCATCATGTGCTTGACCGCCAAGCCCGGTGACTTGCTCCTTATTGAAAACCCAGAAATACACTTGCACCCCGGCGCACAGTCCCGTTTAGGGAAATTTTTAGCATTTCTTGCTGCGCGCGAAGTTCAGATCATTGCGGAAACACATTGCGAGCATTTGATCAATCGCATCCGCTATGAGGTATACAAAAAAGAACTTGCCAGCGAACAGGTGATTATCCACTACAAACCTAGCGCAGCAACCCCTTTCACTTCGTTGAAGATTAACGAACAGGGACATTTTTGTGACCTTGATGGTAATGAAGTTCGTTTTCCCAGCGGCTTTTTCGACTCCACGCTTCAAGAGCTGCTGGAGATTGGCTGATGGCGTACCGTATTGTTCTTGAAGATGACCTGCTGCAAGAGTGGTACGCATTTAAGCATGGCAAGGCTCATGATAAACAGTGCATTGAAAAGCTGCTGCACTATTACAAACCGAACCATCTCACTAATGTTGCCCAGCTCGGACGCATGAACGTCGATGACTCTGCGTTGATATCGCAGCTCGCCAGCAATCAACTTATCAGCCAATCGCTTGAAGATCTGGCGCAGCAGACCACCTACAAAATAATCCTTTCCCAGCATTGCAGCGACTTCCCACGAGTCAATATTCATGGCGATGCACTCGGCAATAACTATGTGTTGTCGTTTCAGCCGGGTGAATCCCGTGCCAAAGCGCATACGCACCTTCAGGCGTTATTGCAAGAAGCCCAGCACATTGTTATCTATGATAGATATCTGAAAGATGCTTGGGGGAAAGCCAAGAATCTCTTTGCGCTTTTCCCGCGCAAAAAACTCACCATTGAGCTTCCCAAATTGGACTCGCCTCGGCTACAGCTTGATAAAATCCACCTGAGCGAACTCAAGAGTATGCACCAAGAAGGTTGGACAGTAAAAACTACCGCCACCTACCCCAATCACCATGATCGCTACATTCTGATAGATAATCAGCTTGAAATTGTCATCACCAGCGGCATTGACTACCTTTTTGATGCCAGCAAAGAATGCACGCTCATTATCCGTGAACGGAAACCTTATGCACGCTGACCCCATCTCCAAAATCGACTTTGCCGCCCTCTACCGCCAGCAGATGGCACATGCCAACCGCCGTGAAAAACCTTCAAGCGATTGGGATGCACGTGCCCCAGAAATGCGACAGCGGGTGTTCCGCAGTGCGTATGTCACGGAATTTTTGCAGCGGATGGACCTTACCGACTGCACCACGTTGCTGGATATCGGATGCGGCCCTGGCACCATTGCTCTGTCGCTCGCGCCGCGACTGGAGTGTGTGTACGGCTTGGATTACAGTCAGGGAATGCTGGACGCCATGATGCAGCAAGCCGGAGAAGACGAACTGACCAATGTTGTCCCCCTGTGCCGGTCGTGGGAAGAAAGCTGGGACGATATCCCCCAATGCGATATCGTGGTGGCCTCACGTTCGACCACGGTAGAAGACATTGGCGCAGCGCTGCGTAAGTTACATCAAAAGGCAGGCAAACGGGTGTATCTAACGCATCCGGTTGGTGGCCATTTTATTGACCCTTCACTACTTGAAGCGCTTGGAATCAAACTTCCACCACTGCCTGATTATATTTACCTGCTCAACATTTTATATCAGATGGGCATTCACCCACGGCTGGACTACATTCAGGTTGCTAATCGTTTTGATGGAATCACGGATGCTGATGATTTTAGCGCACGGATTCAGGGATCGTTAGGGATGGAGTTGAATGCCGCCCAACATGCCGCGCTCATTCAATGGTTCCGTGCGCACATGGCGGGGCGCGGACTGCGCTGTGCGCCGATGTTGTGGGCGTTTATTGCGTGGGAGAAGTGATGATGCGGCCATGCGTCACCAATCGCGGCTCTATTGGTGCTGCTGGCGCAGAGATAGTCATCGCCACGGCGCAAATGACCAAGAAAGTCAATCATACATTCCCGTTACCGCTTAATCTGATCTATCTTAGCTGCTAACTCTATCGGGGCGTTATTGGAGTATGGGAGCATTGTGGTGATTTTCGCGCTGGGACTCGCGTCGCTACGCTGATTCCTTGCCAAATAATCCTTTGGCGATCGCTACCCCCCGCACACAGCGCCTACCACACTGCTTGGCTGCTTCACGCAAATGACTTACCGTACCAACCATGCCGTGAAACTCACGGGGGCTTTGCATCTGCTTCATGAACATTTCCGGTGCAATACCTAAGCGAACAAGTATTTCCGGAACCGCAGCAGCAATCGCTCCGCGCTTATCAGGACGCACACCACGGCCAAGCCAGTCGATCAGTTCAAAGTATCCCTTCGTCGTAAATGGAAGTGCTAAGTCATCGTTATTGTTATCATCAAAGTGGAGTAGGGCTGCGGGTCTGAATCCTGTTGGAGCTTCAACGCGACCAAGAGCCGCTTCACCCGCTTGCAACGCCCACTGCCGAATGCGTGATTGAATGGAAGTAAAGTCAGAATTTTCGGGAGTTGCAGCAACACCAGCACGAATAGGATTCAAATCAACATACGCCATGCAAGTCAAAACCGCTTGTTCGTCCAGCAAAGCCTGTGACTTAAAACGACCTTCCCAGAAACGGCCAGTACACCTATCTTCCAGATTCGCTTGCCGCGCAATAAACTCATTGAGCGAACGCATGTACCAAGACAAATCGCAGAGCCGCTGCCGGTACTCAGCAATCATCACCTGAAGCTTCTGCAGTTGATAGCTATCAAGCCCCTCGCCGGAACGATGCTTTTGCACCATAGCATTGCCAGAAAACAACTGACACCACCGCTCTAACACCTCTTCATCACTCCAACACTTCACTCGCCGAGCATCAATTCGCACAACAAGATGATAGTGATTGCTCATCAAAGCATAGGCACAAACATCAATAGCAAAGATGCCAGAAAGCATCAACATTCGGTCGATAATCCACTGCTTGCGATGATCGAAATTCTGCCCAGTCACACTATCTTGCCCGCACAAGAACGCACGGCGCACACAACGGCTAATGCAGTGGTAGTACGGAGTAGAATCGAGGAATACCTGCTGATTACGAGCAAGAGTCATGGCGAAACTCCTTTTTTGGGTTCAGGATGGGGGAAATGATACCAGAAAGAGAAAAGTTAGTCAGGCCTCAAAGTGGCTGTCCCGTAGTCTTATGGCAACCAAATTGGAGACTAATCGCAGCAACTGCTTTGCTGCTGGATAGGTGGACAAGGCACTGAACCAAAAGAGCAAAACACGCAACAATGCCCTGCGTTAGGGCGTAACAACTGGTGACAACCAGAACACTCATAAAAAAACAGGCAACTGTCGGTAGGCATCAGTTCTTTTTTAGCAGTGCCGCAGTGCGGACAAGTAATAACGGACTCAAGAATAACAGCTTTTGCTTGGCTGGGTTCACAGGTTTTGCACCGTTTGGCTGCACGATGGTTAAGAACCGAAGCGACTAAAAGACCTGCTAAACCGCCATAAACCAAGCCAGCCTGACGAACTATTTGATAATAAAACAAAATAGCGATAACCGACCCAACCATGACAAGTAATGGGATAAGCTGTTTATGGCGGCAGAACGCCATAACGCCCCCAAAGAGAGCCAGGAGCGCGAAGCCTTGCAAAACCCACTCCGAAACAGCTTGGTAAGGCATAAGAAAGCCGAAACCAAGAGATGCTCCCACCGTAGCGAGCAAAGGAAGGCAGCATGGGGTGGCTGCGGCCAAGGCAGCAAAAATACCGCCGATGGCGCCCGCTTTATCAAAATAGCTAAATTTTTCTGACATTTTTAACTCCTGCAACTATTAAGGAAAACTTTCCATATTTTGTGATATTAAGGCTACCTTTCCAGCACACTGGGGTCATAGCTGTTTCCTGATCTAGGTGACCATCCTAGCACAGGGGGATCCTCTAGAGTCGACCTGCAGGCATGCAAGCTCTGCATTAATGAATCGGCCAACGCGCGGGGAGAGGCGGTTTTGCGTATTGGGCGCTCTTTCCGCTTCCTCGCTCACTGACTCGCTGCGCTCGGTCG